>CAZMDX010000394.1:0-17028 GCA_964564805.1 uncultured Pseudoalteromonas sp.
TTAAAATTTATTTTTTAACAAATATTTATTGATACAGCGAAGAAAGAAATAAAAAAAACATGAAAAAACTTAGGTAATCTGTAAGTTAAACTGGCTCACTTACAGAAGTGGGTTCAACAAACCGGTCAAAAAATCGTAGTGATATTTGAAGGTAGAGATGCAGCAGGCAAAACGATGCTATCAAAGTGATAACTTCCAGACTCATACCAGGATAGTGCGAATTGCAGCGCTGACAAAACTACCGATAGATCAACCTCTCAGTGGTATTTTCAGCGTTACGTTGCCTATCTTCCTGCTGCAGGAGAAAGAGCGTACTGTTCGATCGAAGTTTGTACAACTATGCTGGTGTAGAAAAAGTAATGGGGTTTTGCACAAAACAGTAATTTCAGGACTTTTTAATTACATGCCCCTCTTTTGAAGATATGTGAGTTAAGTGTGGCATAACATTGATTAAATATTGGTTTTTGGTTTCAGACGAAGAACAAGAAAGACGCTATTTAAAACCGATAAGTAATCCTTCAAAACCTTGGAATCTTTCAGACTTGGACCTCATATCTCGCAGCAAGTGGATAGAATATTCATAAGCAACAAATGTTAATTTTGAATGTATTTTAGTACAGCAAAAAGCCTTTTAAATATAGTATCTTTAGCTAAACATACAACCACCATCTTGTTTGCAACTACACACGAAGTACTTGTAATGGACTCAAAGTCCTTGTTTTAACCATATTTTTTTGAAACTCTCGTTTTAAGAGCTTTTATATTCATCCAACATAAAACTCTAATTTATTTTGGATAAATAAAATGAGCTAAGCAAGCTTAATTAACACGGCAATCACGTGGGCAATATAATATTATTTAAATTCTACGTCTCTTTTTACCTATTAAATAATTTAGTTGCTCGATGTCCTCCTTAAACTTTAAGTAGTCTCAAAATTAACTTGATTGTTGTTTTAGAATTCCTGCGCTTCTTGTTACCATAGTATTTTATATTAGCGATAAAGTTTCGCTGTCTTTGTTAACGTTTTCTATCTTTGTGGACATCACCTAAATGAAAGTCATCTCCTTTAATATTAATGGCATACGTGCTCGCCTACATCAATTACAAGCGTTAATCGACAAACATCAGCCAGATATCATTGGCCTTCAAGAAATTAAAGTACATAACGATCAATTCCCTGTGGCCGATATTGAAGCCATGGGCTATCACGTTTATTTTCATGGGCAAAAGGGTCATTATGGTGTGGCGATGATGTGCAAAAAGCCTGCGATAGAAGTGCAATATGGCTTTCCAACAGATGAAGAAGAAGCTCAGCGCCGAATGATCATGGTCAGTTACCCCATGGAAAATGGCGAAACAGTGCGTGTATTAAATGGTTATTTCCCACAAGGTGAAAGCCAAAATCACGAAACTAAATATCCCGCTAAGCGCAAGTATTACAAAGACTTAATGGGTTATTTAAACGAATATCATACTCCTCAAGAAAACGTGATTGTTATGGGTGATGTGAATGTTTCACATACCGATTTAGATATCGGCATCGGTGAATCTAATCGTAAACGTTGGTTACAGACTAAAAAATGTAGTTTTTTACCCGAAGAGCGTGAATGGTTAGATACCTTAATCGACTGGGGTTTTACTGATGGTTTCCGCGCGATGTATCCACAAGAGTCTGAAAAATATAGTTGGTTTGACTATCGCTCAAAAGGTTTTAACGACAACAGGGGCTTACGTATAGACTTGATCTTAACCACCTCAAAGTTGCATGCAATATTAAAAGAAGCGGATGTAGATTATGAGTTAAGAGGCATTGAAAAACCTTCTGACCATGCTCCTATTTGGTCAGTATTTAAATAACAGATGGATAAATAACTTTGGAACACTCCCCATACTTTACCAACATTCAAGCAATTGCAGGGTTGATTAGCTTAGTCATATGTTTTTTTGTTAGTAAAAAAATTATTTTTTCTCGATTGATATCAGACAAAAAATGCCAGCATCTTGTATTTGGAAGTGCGGCTTGTGTGTTTATTTTATGGATGTTTCGAACGGGCATATATGATGGGCTCAATGTGCATTTTTTGTGGCTATCTGCATTATGCTTATTATTAGGTTTTCGTTGGGCTATTTTTAGTGCCACTTTAGCTTTATTGGGAATAACAGTATTCGGTAAAGAAAATATCGATATGTTAGGGGTTAATTTTTTATTAGGTATTTTTATCCCTATAGCGATCACATACGGTATTTATAGCCTGACCTTTCACAAATTACCCCGCCACATATTTACCTATATATTTCTCTGTGCATTTTTTCCTGGTGCTTTAGCTATTGGGCTAAAGATGTTGGCATTCAGCGGCTACTTTTATTTTGATGATGTCTATAGTTGGCAAATAATTGAAAATAATTACTTATTGTTGACGACTTTAATGCTGTTCCCTGAGGCGATGTTTAATGGCATGACTGTTACCTTGTTGATTATCTATAAACCCGAATGGGTATATACTTTTTACGACAAATTGTATTTGGATAAGCAATAAAAAACCTCCTGATTTTAAGAGACTATTTTGTGGAAATAGAATTCATTATTCAATTGGCTACTTTAGGCGTAGTAGTAGGTTTTGCAGCGGGTCTATTGGGTGTTGGCGGGGGTGGAATTTTGGTGCCAATGCTCACAGGCATGTACTTATCCGCAGACATTGTACCTAATCATGCAGTCCACTTAGCCTTAGGTACATCTATGGCATCTATTATTATGACGACTTTTTCCAGTGCATTGAGTCACTATAAAAACCATAATATTGATTGGTCTTGTGTTAAAGCTATGGTGCCATTGATTGTTATAGGTGCAATGTCAATTTCGTTCTTGATCCCAATAATTAACACTACGTTTCTTGCCGTATTCTTTTCATTATTTATGTTTAGTATTTCTATAAGACTGCTGCTCAACAAACAATCAACGTCGGTGACAAAAAATAGAATATCACCTAAATTGGTAGGCTTAGGCATCGGCAGTGTTTCTACCTTAGTCGCGATTGGCGGCGCCGCATTAATAGTGCCTTACTTAATTAGCAGGGGACTACAAATGAGGCGAGCGATCGGTAGCTCAGCAGCCATTGGTTTTCCTATCGCTATCTCCGGCACCGTAGGATATGCAATTAATGGCCATATTAGCGCACACGAATTAGCCAGTAATCATTCTATAATTGGCTTTGTGCATATTCCCAGTGTGATTATTATTTCATTGTTTGGTTGTATAATGGCGCCCCTTGGGGTCAAAATGTCCAATAAGTTACCTGTGAAAGTATTAAAAAAGCTCTTTGCCATATTATTAATCTGTTTAAGCATCAAAATGTTGATGAACGTCATCTTTTAGATGTTGAATCTACTATTTAAAATCAAAAACGTTTAAACTCATAAACTAATTACAGCGCTTGCAAAAATCACGCAGTCACCCTGACTAAATTAATCAAACACCATATTGATTTGGAATAAATGTTAATGGAAAAATTAATAAATCATTTAATCATTTGATGCTAAAAAATCGCTCAGGTGTACTGATTTTTCTAAACCACTTACCTTCTCAACTGCGTCGACATAACTATGTTCAGCGGTGAACTCATTCGGAAATGCAACACACGATATGCCAGCACTTACTGCTGATTTAACCCCAGATTTTGCATCTTCTATTGCTATACTATTGAGCGCTATAACATTGAGTTTTTCCAAACAATATTGGTACACATCAGGCTCTGGTTTAGACTCCTTCACTAAATCGCGATTACATATAATGTCAAATATAGATGGGTCTAAACCGGCTGAACTCAATAAAATATCAATGTTGTCTTGACTAGTAGTGGTCGCAAAAGCTAATTTTATATTGTTGAATTTCGCATGGTCTATCACCCACTGAACACCTTCACGTAACGGAAGTTTTGTATCGGTCATAAAACGGTGAAATAAACTTGTTTTTAATTGATGCACTTGGTCAGGCGTAACCGTTTTTGGCAAACCACCATGCTTATTATTGTAATCAATAATGCGTGATTCGCCGCCAGCCTGAATAAGCAAATCTCGATACTCTTTTTCACCCCAATGCCAATCAATTGATAATTGCTCAAACGCAGTGTTAAAAGCTTTGCGTTGTAGATATGAGGTGTTTGCTATAGTGCCTATGCCTCCAAAGATAACTACTTTCATCTATTCAACCTTACTCAGAGTGGATTTCAACTGCTGTTACGCGACAAATAACTAATCAGGTCAAAAATAAACAATAACAAAGTTCAATTTTCGAGTTTACGTATTTTAAACAAATCGAACCATCGCATGGCTTACTATTTTTCGCAGCAATGGGAAATGCTCAATATCTTTCCAATCGATGGATAATCTTATTAGAGCCAGAATTATAAATACCAAACGTTGCTCGCCCTTTGGGGTTATCTAAAACGCCAGTCCAATTGTATTGCAACCAAACCGGAACATCCGCGGTAACATCTACCGACCCTGTGTTACCCAAGCCAGGAGCCTCAAGCCAAAGATTAAAATCACCCAAAAATCCGAGGTCATCTTGTTCCTTGTATTGCTTAGTATTTGAGGTCGTTGTAGAACAACTACTACCCGAAGAAGTACCCGTATCCAAGATACAAGTAGTGCCTGTTGGTAACAATGACAAACTAGCGTCAGTGCAGTTATCAGCTATATTAGTTTGCCAGCCATTACTTACATCTTGCCAATACTCAGCACGCATAGCCATCGGTAAGTCTAATAACTCTGAACCAAATGCATTTAATAAACTCACTCGACCGCTACGAATTTCTGTTATGCCCTCAACAGGCATCGCTTGCATTGACGTTACTGCATCACCGCCACTCATTTCAGTCGCTCGCAACTGAATGGTATCGGGCTGGTGTTTAATTGGAGTAAAGCTGTATGACAAATCACTATTTGAGTAAACTCCATCCGTAAAAGCCCCCTGTGCATTAATATCGGCGATGATTGTTGAGGAAAGACTGCCACCCGAAACGGCATTTGCATCAGACAGTCTGATAACTTTAGAAAAATCACCGCTGTAATTTTGTGTTAACCCTACACCACCTGTTCCACCCACTTTATACGCTGACACCTGAAATGGGGAAAATGGCTGGCCAGCATATGTAAAGGTTGAACAACCTTGAGTTAGCGAGGTTTCAAAATGGCTGGGATAAAACCGACCAACATTTTCGCTGTCCATTCCCAATACGTCGCCCTCACCTAAGTAATCGGCGTCACCCACACTAGGTGTAAGAGAAATGATACCCACTTCATCCCAAGCAAAAGTAGTACCCGTGGCACTACCATCGATAAAACCACCAAAATTAGTAGAATTAATTAGCACAGGAAGAACACCTCCACTTGGCAATACCAATGAAGCGATAAGTTTACCCGTTTCCGGAATATCTTCATTACCATAATTAGGTGTGTTATCACCACTGGATGTCATCGCCGTAATAACGGCACTGAATGCCTCCCCAGCTTTGACAAACTTATTATCACTAGCACTTACCGCTGTGGGATTGACTAAATATGGCGATGCCGTTTGCCGAATATTCGTCACTGAGAATGATGCGGGTTTAGTGACAAAATCATTTGAGTAGCCAATAAGTGGTGTTAGTAGAGAAGAGGTAATTGATTTACTGGCATTGAGTGTAATTCGACCCGCGTCGCGATAATTAAACGTCAACGGAGCACTTCCGTTAGCATCAAAATAAAATTCAACCAACGATCCCGATGGCGCTACTGTTATTGTAGGTTGCACAACAGCCCCGTTGTAAGGTGTAATATCTAAATAATTACCCGTACCACTAGTGCTACAGGTACCGGGATTATTACAGGAATAACTTAACGTAACATCACTAGAGTTATTAAGGGCTGCTTGACAAGCACCAGTGCTGGTATTGGTTTCTACCGCTCGCAAATATAGCATCGCAGAGTTAATGCCTGCAGTTTGGCTTGATATAACAGCTGCCGTTCCTATCGCTGAATCAGAAAAAATAAAACCGGCACTACTAGCTGAAAATTCACACGAATCCACACCGCCCAATGTACAACTTGAGGCAGCATTTGGTGAAGCTGATGTGGTTGTGGTGCCAAAACTCGTTATACCTGGTGTAATCACACCAACTGACATTGTTGTTGAGCTACTACCAGAAGCAATCGTGAAGCTTGAATCTCCCTCAGGATAAGTCACAGTAGAGTCACCAGTGTTGATCATATTACCGGTAATAATATCTCCTGTATAAAGTGTCGTTTGTGCAGCATCCTCCCATGCTTTAATGGTAAATGTATTAACTGCACAAGTTACGCCACTACCCGAACCTACTATTTCCAGATGATCTGGCAGAACGGGGGGACTAATACAGCTTGTAATGGGTCGAGGTAATGAACAAATCAAAGCCACCCCTGTAATGCCGCCAACCGCATAACTTCCAGCACAGAAACCTGACGCAAGCGTAGCGGCTGAAGCAGTCAATCTCCCATTGGTATACGAATTCACCGCCGTCGTTGTCACAGTAGCCGATGTAATGTCGCCATCTACAAAAGAGTTAGCAGCCAATGTCACTGTGGAAGTGAGTGACTCTAGGTTTCCACAGACATAAGCACTGTCTGCCATAGTAACCGTAGTGCCTGTTGTTGCATTTCCGGCTATATAAGCACCAGCTGCCATCGTTAACGTAGTGCCTGCTTGCAGATCATTGAGCACATGTGCGCCAGCAGTCATGGATGCGGTGGTGCCGGCATTTAGGTTACCCGTGACATAAGCATTAGCACCAAGTGCGACTGTCGAGACCAATGACGATGCATCACCGTCCACATATGAACCAGCCCCAAGAGCCAGAGTAGTGCCGGCTGTTAAAGATCCTATAATGTACCCGTCTGCTCCAACCGCAATGGTAGTTCCAGCGTTAACAGGTCCTGTGACATGCGAGCCAACCCCAATGGTCAAGGTAGTTACCGCATTTACAGGTCCAATCACGTAAGCAAGATCGCCTATGCCCATTGTTGAACCTGCGGTCACAGAACCGTCGATATAAGCGCCAGCAGCGATGGTTGTGGATGTACCAGAAATCACTACACCCTCAACTGAGGAATTAACTGCCATAGCCAGAGTGCTGCCCACAGTCAAATTACCCACCACTTTAGCACCCGCCGCCAATGCCATAGTTGTAATTGTTTGAAGGTTACCATTAAACTCAGCACCAGCAGCAAATGCGCCTGTAGATGCGGTAACCGTGATGTTGGGGTCAACTGTCACAGCAAAACTAGCAGCGATGGTGATAGCATCAGCCACGGTGGTTGGAACTGATGTGCAAGTGTAAAATTTACCCGTAATGTTACAACCAGCGACCACACTGCCATCAAAATTAGCTGCAATTGCATGCGCTACTGATGTTGAGAACATCAAATACAGGAACGCAGTTATATGCGGTAACATCATTCCAGCCCTGCCCAAACGTGAAAACCCATCAGATTTGCTTAAACGTTCAGGGCTTGATGGCGCCTGGTAATATGTAATCATCAATACTTCTCCAACCGATGAGTAACCCTATTAGATCTAGATTGATAAACATCTAGACTAGCTGGTACATTTAGGTTTGTCACAAATAGCTATTTTGGTTGCAAATAAACCATAAGCACTTCTAAAATATAGCCCATTTTGCCAGAGCTTGTTGCTTTTAGCCACAGAGTGAAATCACCTGCAAAACCTGTAACTGCCAACGTTGATATTACCCAGTTCCATAAGACCTCTGTTATCTAAAGCAACACTTGCACCTCAAAACGATCATGACCTCTAATGCGAGGTGACAACAGCGCAAATAACAAAAAAGTCGTACAGTAATGACCAGATTGATCTAAACATTATGTGTTGCATGTTGTCAAAGCTCTTGACGTATAGTCAAAGTTAACCAAAACACTATGAACCAAAGGCGTGCAGTAAACAGATACTCGGTCAACAAAAATTGGAATTATTTTGCGCTTAAACATAGTCAACGGCAGTCAAATAGTTGCGTTAATAACAAATAATTTAATACTTATTGATAAGGGCGTATCTATAATAAAGGTTAATTCTGGTATCGATTTGGTGTAGTTTCTGAGGAGTTCGTTGAGCTGGTAAAGAGCAATGGCCTTAGATGGAGTAAAACAAAGCCAATGTCTTAATTGGTCAGTTATGAACTGAACCGAAGCCTTTAATTATTTCTAATCGCTAGTAGGCTTTTTTAATAGTTGTAGCTTCTGCAAATACCATTTTTTGTTTAAAAGTGATTATTGAGTCGAGTAACAAGGCACTCTCAATAAGTGTACATATAATGTAAAATCTCAAGCCGCAAAATTGCAGGTACTTTGCACAACCAGTGAGCAGTTTTCCGTCTATTTAAATAATTATCTGCACTCATAATGATGTTTTAATTAGAAACTTAGTGATTAAATTAAGCTCTTAAAACTCGAGCAGTAGCATCTTGTGCAGCAATGTAAACGGACTATTCATTTACTTAACAGGCTAAATGAATTAAGAACAATGATGTGGAAATATATTATCTTTACACATTTCTAGGCGGGATAAAAAATAAATCAGGGTAAATTTATCCAATCAAATAAAGCTAAGTTGGATTGTTCGAATATCAAAATACACCCATTAATTTAGAGCATTTTACAAAAATAAGTATTTATGACATTGCAATAATTTATTTCGCCATTTGAAAGAACAATTAAAATCAGGCATAAATTTCGACAACATCAGAATAAGAGATGAATATATGCAAACTAAGTCACATCGATTTTAATGATACAAGCTACATTCAATTCGCATATTAATAGTTCTATATAAATAATAAATTTTGATGGCAGGCTTAAAAGTCATCGGCAGAGTCGATGATGATAATCTTAGCCGTACCAGCTAAAACATAAAATAATGGAAAATACGTTAACGCCTGTCAATGTGCGTAATGTTTGCCACTGGTATCAAAAGGTGTACTGTCATGTGCAGCATCACTCAAAATAACAGGCCATCTGATGTCACGCTTTTCCCACATTTGCTGTGCTCGATGATAAGCTTCTGCCCATTCAATATTATCGACTAGTACCAACATCAAACTTAATGTACCAACCACAGCATGGTTCGCGTAAAGATCGTCAACCTGACCTGTCCAAACGTCAATAAGTTGCTTAGGGTCTAATTCTTGAGGTTTGGTAATAAAGGTTTCACAGGTGGCGGTCACTTCGCTGCAATTTTGTTGCGCATTTCGACTGACATGTAAAGTCACATCCCGAAGTGGATTAAACTCGACTTCACCACCCTCACCTCTGAAGCACAACACATTGTCATCGTTTAATAAAGCGGCAGTTTGGCGATGTTTTTCGTCAACCTTGCGGTGAAATATCCCTTGTAAACTATTGACTGCATGCGATGGGTTTAACATCCTAGCCAATGTATTAGCGCATGAGCGTAATCCAAATTGCTCGCGCAATTGAATAATATCGTCGAGCTGTGGGTTAATTTGTTTTAAGTCCATATAAGCGAAACCAAATGTGTCTAAAGCAATTTTTGCTTGCTCTGGATCTTGTGCCACATCGAAGCCTATTTGTGGCAACACCTCTTTGAGATATAAGCGTTTTGAATCCGGTTCGTGCGTACCATGCAAAAATATGCGTTTACCGCTTTGTGCCAACAACATTACTGCCAACAAAAACCACGGTAAATGTCTGCGTTTACCCGCGTAGCAGCCCATGTCTAAATCTACGGAAAGTTCAGATATTTTAGTCGGGGTGAATACGCGTAGCGCACGACTAAATCCAGCCAATTCTGCTGCTGTTTCTTCTCTGACACGCAACAACATCAAAAAAGCACCTTTTTGTTCGGCTGTCGCTTGGCCATCGATTACCATGCTCATAGCTTGTTCGGCCTCTTGCATGGTTAAAGTGCGTCCTGCTCTTTGACCACGACCAATGATACGAATAAAGTCTTTAAAATCTGTTGGGGTGTCTGACATGGCTTAGTTATTTCTTATCGACTATACAAAACATTCTATCCTGAATAACGAACCTAAATTACAAAATATGTCATCATCTAATCGTATTAGTTAAGCCTTCTTGCTTTCACCGTTTACTGACTGTGATAACAAGGATAAATTGACTCCATGACGTTTGGATACTACTTCACCCACTATTGTCACAGCTGGGCCTTGAAAGTTTTGTTCTTTCACTCGCTGGGCAATATTTTTTATTGTGCCAATGCTCACTTTTTGTTGTGCTGTCGAGGCCTGATCAATCACCGCTACAGGGGTATTTGGCGGTAGTCCATGAGTTTCGAGACGCTGCATAATCGTCTTGATTCGCTTTAGCCCCATATAAAACACTAAGGTTTCGCGATTAGATGAAGAAGCAGTCGCATTAGCTCCGGCCACCAGTGCTTGCCAGTCTGGTTCATTGACGGATGATATTAGTTCGCCTGTGGCTGATTTTACTGACTTTAAGTGCGCAGTTATAAAACGTACCGATTGGGCACACTCTCTGTGTGTCAATGGAATACCTGCATATGCCGATGCCCCTGATGCCGCAGTAATACCCGGCACTATTGCAAAGTCGATGTGGTGCTGCGCTAAGATGTCGCATTCTTCTGCGGCTCTGGCAAAAATCGCAGGATCACCGCCTTTTAATCGTACAATGTTTTTACCTGTTAGCGCCACTTCTACCATCAACTGGCATATATCAGCTTGCTGCATGCTATGACGGCCACACTTTTTACCCACAAACACGCGTTCAACATGACGTGGGATCATCTTGATGATATCTGGATTAACCAACCAGTCGTACATCACTACGTCGGTTTGTTGGATTAATCGATATGCTTTTAAGGTCAGCAATTCTGCATCGCCCGGCCCTGATCCAATCAAATAAACATGGCCTTTATCTGCACGTTTACGGCGTTGAGAAAAATGATTGTTGCTTAAATAATTATTCAACCAATGTGGCAGTTGATTTACACGGCACACGTTATGACTAGATATAAACTGCTGCAGTCGCGTCAAGCCCCATGGGAGTAATGCATTTTGAGTACTCATTATACGGCCTCCAAAGCAATTAATTGATCTTGTTGTATAACGTGTTTGTTTAGCTGATGTTGTTTAACCATTTGGCTCAGTTCAGATTTACATGAGCCGCAATTAGTACCGCATTGAAGTTGGCGTCCTAAGCTGTCTACTGAGTCACACCCCGCTTTAATGGCGTCAACAATGGTTTTTTCACCCACCTTAAAACAACTACACACCAACTTACCTTGTTTGAATTGCTCGTCTGGTTGCACATTTAGCAAACCATGTAACTGTTCAGAACTAAGGTTTTTGTTGTTGAGCAAACTATTGATCCAGCTAGAATCAACATCAATATGATTGGGTGCGATAAGCATGATCAGCGTCATCACACCTTGTCGCATCGCACAGGTGCTGTTTAAGTTTAAACCTGAAGCACCTATCCATTCGTCATATAATGGCAACTGTAATTGTAAATTGCGTTTGATAGTGGCGGGTTGTTGATCGGTAGCAAAAAACACTAACTGTCCGTTCTCCACAGGGCTGGACACAAAATAATCAAAGTATTCACGTAATAATTCGACCTTAAGGTCTTGCTGAATAAACAATTGTCCATAGTGCTGATAACTGACTTTTCGTAGGCTAACCGCAGCATGTTTAAGTTCAGGCTGGCCGGATATTTTGTCATTAGCATCGGTATAAAGTGCAGTAATAGTGGCACTGGATGCATTACTGGCACTCCAATGAATGGGGGCAAACACTTCACCTCGACGTTGATTGTTGTCAATCACTATCGGTAATAACACGCGGTTTTTCTCAAGGTTAAAATGGCTTGAGTTTTTAAAATGAGTTGAACTCTTAAGATGGCTTGAGCTCTTAAAATGCGCGGCGCTGAGGCTCACTAAGTCATGATTATGCAGTGTTAAGCTTTCAGCATCTTTTGCATGAATAGCCAAATACGGGCGGTTGATGTGTGCAGTTAATTCAGACGTTTTACCGGTGCGCGTCATAGTATGCCATTGATCTCGCACTCGACCACTGTTGAGCACAAACGGAAAATCTTTGTTTGTTCGTTGTTCAGGAGCCAAAAATTCAGTAACAACAAACTGCGCTTTGCCAGTTTTAGTATAAAATTTTCCATTGGTGAATAGTCGTTTTGTGCCATCAGGCGCCGAGTGATTTACTGGCCATTGCACAGGTTTTAAACGGTTATATTGTGTTTCTGTCATGTCACATAAGGCAGACAGGTCTAAGTCGCGGCTACCTTGATTATCTGCCCGTGTTAAACCTGTGTACTCAGCAAATATTTCACTGGGCGAATCAAAGTTAAAACCCCTTGAAAAACCCATAGCTTTGGCGACGTCACACATAATTTGCCAGTCGTGTTTAGCTTCACCTGATGCAGGTAACAAACCACGCTGACGAGAAATACGTCGCTCAGAATTGGTGACGGTACCGTCTTTTTCTGACCATCCAGTAGCGGGTAAAACAATATGGGCATAATCAAGCGTGTCATTTTTTTCCACACAATCAGACACTACCACCAGCTCACATTTTTTTAATGCTTCGGCAATTTTTTGTCTGTTAGGCATACTCACCATAGGATTTGTCGCCATGATCCAAACTGCTTTGACTTTGCCGTTATTGATGTTTTCAAATAAATCAACAGCTTTAAAGCCTGGTTTATCGGCGATAGTGGGCGATTGCCAATAATGTTGAACTGTTTGACGATGCTCAGGGTTGTCAATGTTCATATGACAAGCCAACATGTTGGCTAACCCCCCTACTTCGCGACCTCCCATAGCATTAGGTTGGCCCGTCAACGAAAACGGCCCACACCCTTCGCGGCCAATTTTACCTGTGGCTAAATGGCTGTTGATAATACTGTTCGCTTTGTCTGTACCGGAGCTAGATTGATTCACCCCCATGCAATAAGCAGTGACCACTTTATCAGTTTGACTAAATAATTTGTAAAAGCTGAGTAATTCAAATTCAGTGATGTCACATTGTTTAGCCACTTTAGCCAGGGTCCATGGCAAGCAGTTACTTAATACTTTTGCAACGCCTTGGGTATGTGCTGAAATATAATTGATGTTCAATGCGTCGTGGCCAGCAAGATAAGCTAATAAACCGTTAAACAACACCACATCGGTGCCGGGTTTAATCGCTAGGTGTATATCGGCTAACTCAGACGTAGCGGTTCTTCGCGGGTCGATTGTGACCACTTGCATATCTGGATTAAGTTTTTTAGCTCTTTCAATGCGCTGAAACAAGACTGGGTGTGTCCAAGCGGCATTAGAGCCCACTAATATCAATAATTCGGCTTGCTCTAAGTCTTCATAACAACAAGGCACGGCATCGGCACCAAACGCACGATTGTATGCCGCCACAGCAGAAGACATGCACAATCGAGAGTTGGTATCGATGTTGGCACTGCCTATATAACCTTTCATCAATTTGTTGGCAATATAATAGTCTTCGGTCAACAGTTGCCCCGATACATAAAATGCCACCGAATCGGGTCCATGCTTAGCAATGATCTGATTAAATTTTCTGGCAACGTGAGTAATGGCATCATCCCAACTAGCCTTTTCACCACCAATCATCGGGCTCAGTAAGCGACCTGATACCGAGTTAGTTTCTAGTAATTTGCTGCCTTTAACACACAAACGCCCAAAGTTTGCTGGATGATCGCTACTGCCTTTTAAGTCTGTTAACTTTTTATCAGCATTGGCATCAGCTATAAGCGTTACATCCACACCACAACCCACACCACAATAGGGGCAAGTAGTGCTAAGCAAGGAAGGCGCGTTACATTGACGTTTTTTAGGCATGGAATAACTAGAAGACATCAACTACTCAACCAACTGCAGCTGCACTTGTTTTTGCTCGATACGCACCGGATAAACAATCAACTTTATGGCAGCATCATCTAAGCACTGGCCTGACTCTAAGCAATAACGCTGTTTATATAAAGGAGAGATAATCACTTTACTGTCTTGTACTGAACCCAGCAACCCGCGATACAACACATTGGCTTTGCCAATAGGATCCCAGTTACTCACTGCAAAGAGTTGTTCGTTGTTAGCGCTTTTTATTTTGAATAAAGCAATTTGTTGTTCATTTAACAAAGCGCAAACCCCAGAATTAGTCACTAAGTCTGTATCGCTGCATACTGTTATCCAGTTATTTACGGTACTCATAATATATCTCCTTAAACCAGTTCAGTAGCAAGCTCAAAGTCCTTCGAATCCGTCCTTTTAGATTGAATGCTTTGAGATTGAATGCTTTGAGATTGAATAAGGAATGCTTTTTCTGATTCAGTGGCTGGACGAATTTGCTCACGCTCCTCAACAAATACGATATTCATATCGGATTCTTCACTATTGACAAACTGACGAAAGCGTTTGCGCGATTGTTGGTTTTCAATCGCGGTTTTCCATTCACACTGATAGGTGTCGACCACATTTTGCATTTGTGCTTCAAGCTCTTCGCCTAAACCTAGAGAATCTGCAATCACCACTTGTTGTAAATACTCTAATCCGCCTTCTAGATTTTCCATCCATACCGAGGTACGTTGTAGACGGTCACCCGTTCTGACGTAAAACATCAGAACACGATCTATGTATTTAACCATGGTTGCAGTGTCTAAATCGGTAGCGAACAAGTCCCCATGGCGCGGTTTCATGCCACCGTTGCCACATACATATAGATTCCAGCCGTTTTCGGTGGCAATAATGCCAATATCTTTGCTTTGTGCTTCGGCGCATTCGCGGGTACAACCTGATACCGCAAATTTTATTTTGTGCGGTGCGCGTAGACCTTTGTAGCGATTTTCTAACTCAATAGCTTGACCAACTGAATCTTGCACACCATAACGACACCAATTACTGCCCACACATGACTTCACAGTTCGTAGTGCTTTGGCATATCCGTGACCAGTCTCAAAACCGGCATCAATCAATGTTTGCCAAATATCCGGTAATTGCTCAACACGGGCGCCAAATAAATCAATACGCTGACCACCAGTGATCTTGGTATACAACTTATAATCTTTGGCTACTTGGCCTAACACGATCAGTTTTTCTGGCGTGATTTCGCCACCAGCAATGCGCGGGATGACAGAGTAAGTCCCATCTTTTTGCATATTACCGAGGTAGGTATCATTGGTATCTTGCAAACTGACGTGGTCTGGTTTAAGCACAAAGTCGTTCCAAACTGAGGCTAAAATTGATGCTGCAACGGGCTTACAAATTTCACAGCCCAAACCTTTACCGTGTTTAACTATTAAGTCATCAAAGGTCTTGATGCTGCTTACTTTGACTAAATGAAAAATTTCTTGGCGTGAATAAGCGAAGTGTTCACAAATATCCTTTTTCACTTCAACACCGCGTTTAGTTAGTTCACTATCTACGATAGTTTTTAACAATGCGGTGCATCCACCACAACCTGTGCTGGCTTTAGTACATGATTTGATATCTGCTAAATTGCAGCTACCGGTATCAAAAGCTGCAATGATGTCGCCCTTTGACACGTTGTGACATGAACAAATAGTCGCTGTGCTTGGCAATGCATCAACACCAAGGGCAGGTGCTGCGTCTGCACCCGTTGGTAAAATTAGGCTTTCTGGATGTTCAGGTAACTCAATGTCATTTAATGCGTACTGCAGTAATGTGTCGTAATCACTGTTATCACCTATTAAAACAGCACCTAATAACTTTTTTTGTTGAGCATCCACCACAATCTTCTTATAGACTTCTAATGGCTGGTTTTCGTAGGTGTAACACAATGCACCTTCGGTTTTAGCATGCGCATCACCAATTGAGCCAACTTCTACACCCATTAGTTTTAATTTGGTGCTCATATCTGCACCTTGGAACGTCACGTCTCCACCAATAATATGACTAGCTGCGGCTCTGGCCATAGTGTAACCAGGTGCCACTAAACCAAAGATAAAGTTATTCCATAAAGCACACTCACCGATAGCGTAGATATCAGGATCACTGGTTACGCATTGATTGTTAACCACTATGCCGCCGCGCTCACCTATGGCGATGTCAAACTCACGGGCTAACGTATCTTGTGGGCGAATACCTGCCGAAAACAAAATCATGTCGGTTTCTAATACTTCGCCGTCAGCAAAATACATTTTGTAGCGACAGGTTTCACCGGCTTTAATGCTTTGTGTAGCTTTTTGTGTGTGCACTTGAACGCCAAGGGCTTCAATTTTACTGCGTAATACTCGGCCACCACCGTTATCTACTTGCACAGCCATTAATTGCGGAGCAAATTCAACAACGTGTGTGTGTAGGCCAGCTTCTTTTAACGCGTTGGCTGCTTCTAAACCTAGTAAACCACCCCCTACCACCACACCCACTTTACTGACTAATGCTGAGGCACTGATATCTTCGAGATCTTCAATAGTACGGTATACCAAACAATGAGGTTGGTCGTTACCTGATATAGGCGGTACAAAAGGATAAGAGCCTGTAGACAACACCAGTTTGTCATACTCAAACACGTCACCCGCTTCGGTTGTGACTGATTTAGCCAACTTGTTGATATTTACAACCTTGGCATTGACTGCAAACTTAATATTGTGTTGTCGGTAATACTCTGGTGTGGTGAGTGCTAATTCTTCAGCTGTTTTACCAGAAAAATACTCGGATAAATGCACACGGTCGTAGGCAAGCCTCGGCTCCGCTGACAACACCACAACATCTAATTGAGTGTGATGTTCTGCAATGTCTGCGTTGGCCGACAAAGTGTTTTCATTTATCAGCTGATCGACAAAATGATGACCCACCATGCCATTGCCTACCACTACTATTCGCATGTTATTCCTGTTGTACACATTAATTAAGTCCGACATGAGTCACCTCTGCATATTTTTTATATTTCTTAAGTGCAAAAAAAAACCCACCACTCCAGTTCAGGAATAGGTGGGCTTCTTTGCCAAGTCACCTT
>CAZMDX010000395.1:0-3333 GCA_964564805.1 uncultured Pseudoalteromonas sp.
CCTTGAAGTCAACATCTTAGTTCCTTGTCTCCATGTAGACGACTTCACTACGCGAGGCTACAACCGTAAGGAGCAATAATGCGTAATTACGAAATCGTATTCATGGTTCACCCAGATCAGAGTGAGCAAGTTGCTGGTATGATCGAACGTTATACTGGTTCTATCACTGAAGCAAATGGTGTTATTCACCGTCTTGAAGATTGGGGCCGTCGTCAATTGGCTTACCCAATCAATAAACTTCATAAAGCACATTATGTCTTAGTAAACGTTGAAGCTACTGCTGAAGCTGTTGAAGAGTTAGAAACTGCTTTCCGTTTTAATGATGTTGTTTTGCGTAACTTAGTTATGCGTACCAAAAGTGCTGTTACTGAACAGTCTCCTATGGCTAAAGAAGAGCGTCGTGAAAAGCGTGATGAAAAACCTTTTGAAAAGTCTGCTGAGAAACCTGTTGCTGCCGTTGAAGAAACAGCTGCTCCAGCTCCTGTAGAAGAAGGGGATAAATAATGGCTCGTTTTTTTAGACGTCGTAAGTTCTGTCGTTTTTCTGCTGCTGATGCTCCTGCGATAGATTTTAAAGACATCGCAATGTTGAAAAACTACATCACTGAAAGTGGTAAAATTGTACCTAGCCGTATTACTGGAACTAGCGCGAAGTATCAGCGTCAGTTGTCAACTTCAATTAAGCGTGCGCGCTTTTTGGCGTTGCTTCCATATACTGATTCTCACAAGTAATCGTAGGTAGCAAAGATGGAAATCATACTATTAGATAAAGTCGCTAACCTAGGCGGCTTGGGTGACAAAGTCACTGTAAAATCAGGTTATGCGCGTAACTTCTTGTTTCCGCAAGGTAAAGCAGTTCCCGCTACTAAAGCGAACGTAGACAAATTTGAACAGCGACGCGCTGAGTTGGAAGCTAAGATTGCTGACCAACTTTTATCTGCACAAGCTCGTGCAGATAAAATCGCCGCCTTGGGTGAAGTAACTATTGCTTCTCCTGCCGGTGATGAAGGTAAGCTGTTTGGTTCTGTCGGTACACGTGACATTGCTGATGCTATCACCGCTGCTGGTGTTGCAGTAACAAAATCTGAAGTTAAGCTACCCGTTGGTACTTTACGTGAAACAGGTGAATTTGAAATTAATTTGCAGATTCACTCAGATGTTACTACCACTATCAAGCTGGTTATAATTCAAGAGGCTTAGTCGCTACTTGCATTTGAGCATCTAAAAACACCACTAATTTTAGTGGTGTTTTTTTTGTCTATTGTTTTAAACGCTCAATAACCGTTGTTTCGCTTGTTTATAGGCTTTCTAACTTAGGCCATATGTTCGCCTTCAGCGAGCTCTAAGCCACTTAATCTGGCCCTTAGGATGCAAGCATTGCCAAATGGATCCGGTGCCCCAACTCTCCACTATGAACCACATCGTTAAATTTAAAACTCAAATTGATTGGCTTTTTAGTCATTGGTCTGTAGGTAAAAGTTACCGTTAAACGTGAACACTCAATGTCAATTCTTAGATGTCACGCCGACATTCGTTTTCCTCATCTTCTTCAGGAAATCTCAATGCTTACAGTGTGTCGATTTCTAATCCCAATAGTACTTTTTTTGAAGCCGTTTTTGCCATTCAGGGTCAAGACCAATGGCGTTGATTACGACCTCAGCGTGTTGAGATTCATAATTAATAACCTTGAGCATAATATCGACCGTGACATCTGCATTAGGTCTTTGTTGTAAAATGAATACATCATCTAATGTTATATCGCCCGCTTGCAATACTCGGTAGTACCAACCGTTGAGTCTATGTAAGCCTATAAATTGATGTAAATCAGGTTGTCTGAACTTCGCATCGATTTTCCAACAGGGAATGCGAGGGGAGCTTACTTGTAATAAAGCGCTGCCTACCTTGTAGACATCACCAATGCATACATTTTGCTCGTTCATATCTGTAGCAGAAAGATTTTCACCTATCATCCCAGACTTGGCTTGTTTGTGCAGAAGAGGGTAGCGCTTGATGATTTTTTCATAACTACTTAGTGCATATTGATGTAAGGCTTTTTCAGGGCCACCGTGGAATCGCTTATCAATCTGGATGTCTCCTATGATCCCCAACTCATCGACAGTTACCAGTGGCATTAATTGCTTGAAGATGCCGGTTGGGCTTCGCTTTTCACCAATGTTGGTTAATTTTCCTGAATATAAACCAATGACTTTCATAATTATTTTTATCCATATTAATATTTTTGGTGCTTTAAACCTTTGTGATTTATTCTTCGACTAATCTTTCAACATAACGTAACAAGACTATAGATTGAATACTCAAGGAAACGTAGTCGCTGCACAGCATAAGTTTGCCACAAAAAGTGAGTGGGACTTAATACAGGCTGTGCAAGGCGGAGATAAGCAAGCTTATAACCGATTGTATCGAGAGTACATTGGCCAAGTGTACGGGCTATGTTATCGACTAACAGGTGAAAAGATGTTGGCCGAGGATGCAGCGCAGGAAGTGTTTATTCAGTTATGGCGAAAAATTGATAATTTTAAAGGTGACAGTAAATTTTCAACCTGGCTGCACACGGTCACATCTAACATCACTATATCTTATATACGTAAGCAAAAAGGATGGTTACAAAAAATGTTTAATATCGAAGATTCTGTGGCTATGAATGCGCAAGCTGAAGAATCGAGTAGTATAGTTGATATTGAACGTTATGTTGCAAGACTGCCTGAAAGAGCACGACTTGTTTTTGTGTTGCATGCGATTGAAGGCTACCGTCACGAAGAAATCGCCACGATGACAAATATGGCTGTGGGCTCTAGCAAAGCGCAATTTCATCGCGCCAAACAGTTGTTAAAGAAGTGGATGGATTATGAATAAAACTAATTTTGACGTTGCGTTAGTGAGCCAGCTAGCCGAAGTAAATAAAGTACAACAGCCTGATAGAGATTTATGGCCAGGTATCGAGTTAGCTTTGCTGTGTGAGTCTTCAGAGCCATCTAGGGTAGTGATGGGTAAGAAAATGTATTTTATTGCAGCTACGGTCGCCATGTTTGGTTTGATAGGCTGGTTATCGGTTAATCAGTATCCGGTTTCGTTAACTGGCGATGATTTGGTTGCGTCATTAAGTGAGCAACACTTAGAGCAAAAAAATGCTTTATTGATCAGATTTAAAGGTCAACCTGCACTGACTCAAAATTGGCAAGATCAACTCACTGAATTAGACGACGCTGCTGAAGCAATAAAAATGGCGTTAGAAAACGAAATAAACAATATGGCTTTATTAAAGATGTTGCAACATGTGCATCAACAGCAAATTAATTTAATTGAACGTGTGCAT
>CAZMDX010000396.1:0-2001 GCA_964564805.1 uncultured Pseudoalteromonas sp.
TGGCAGCTACCTGAGTGTAAAAAAGCTGATAAGGCGCATGCCTTACCAGCTTCAATTTAGTTAAATATCCTGTCTTCACTTAACGCAGAGGGATGGCTTTTATTATAGACATCGGTCAGTTTTGAACGTGATACTTGCGTATAAATCTGGGTGGTAGAAATATCAGCGTGTCCCAACATTTCCTGTACATGCCTTATATCAGCGCCATTATCCAACATGGTGGTTGCCGTAGCATGTCGAAAAATGGAAATTCTATTTTACGTTTTCAGGTGCCAAAATTGTTATTTGATCAATTCGTAGAAGAATATACAGGAAGTGGAAACTTTGAGTTTAAAGTTTTGTAGTTATCTAACCCAAACAAGTTTGGTAGCTGCCAAAACACCTTTTAAATCTGTTATTAGATAATTTGAGCTACTTTGATACTAAAGATTGTTCACGTTAGTTTAAAAAATCAACTTGGGAATCATACTTACTCAACTAACTGGCACTTATTCGCTACACGTTGTGTAGCGGCCATCTTCGATTAAGTAAGCCATATAATACAGTGCAGGTTACGTCTGTTTGTTATTACTATTTTGAGTTGATATATACCTCGATTGTGGAATTATATTCCTTTATCGAAGTGTCCCTCTAATTCAACCACAACAAGCAGCCCTATCCGTGTTTGGTGTGGTTACTTGTAATTGGATTTTTTGGCTGGTATGTTCATATTCATTCATTTTAGGTAAGTCCGTTGCACCGTAACCAGGGATTAGGTCACAACATGTTTTTCAATATATTCAGTTTCATCAATGTTTTTCCACTAAACTTTCCACTTCAAAAAGTTATGGCGCACCATGTTAATTTATCAAAAAAATTAAATTTCTTGATAGACTTTGGGTTCTAGCAAGCACAATCATCTGACACCGAACTGAGGCGCAGCTGCTGTGAATCATTATTTTAAGTATTATTTTTGGAAATTCAGATATGCCTAAATTATTAAGAAAGTTATTGAAATTAACGTTGTCTGTCGAAGATCAAAGAATTCTTGATGTACTTAACTCTTCAAAAGTTACATCTAAAAGAGTCATCGGTAGAGGGACTTTAACGGTAAATGTATCAGATATTACTAGTTCTGATAAATTTAAAGAATATAGTAAACAAGCTTCAAATATTGTTGCTCACTATAATAGTTAAGTGTTTCTTCACATCATTGTAAACACTGCTGTATGTGAGTTTGTGCCAAAGCCGTCAGTGGAGCTTACTTCAATTGAACTGATTTTTGCGGCTGAATTGTCACTCCCGCTTCTAACTAAAAGGGAAGCTAACGACCTATAGCCGTCATAAGAGAATTCAAATTATCAAACTACTTCGATCCAAAAATAATCATCCGATTTATCAAACTTGACTGTCTGCAATGAGCGAAAACCGGCCGTTCGAGCCTTATGATTTTAACGCCGCAATTTACGGACGGAGTGTGATGGCGCTTTTTGTGCTCCGCACAAAACGTGACAGCTCACGGAGTTCCGCAACATTGCTTTGTTATACATTGGCTAATACTGGCTCTAAGTTTTCTCTTGCTTCGAGATATGCTCTCTTGATATGCCTATTTAGATACAACTTTTGTGAGCCGAAAAAGAAACACACGTCATCGTCATAATCAGACTTGATTTCGACATCGCCTAATTTCATTAAATTGCACTTACCATAACCAATGTTGTAACTCATTCGAGCGCCACATTTTTCATGATTGTGGTTGTCGGAGTCGATATGGCAAATAGCATCACGAATAAATTTAATTACATCTGACACGTTAGTAATTTTATCAGTTGCATTAATATCTTCTTCAAACTCAATAGCTTCAGCATACTTTTTGGACTTGGCCATTAAATCTCGTACACGTATTAAAATTTCAGCCAAGGCAGACTGCACTAACGGGTTCTCAGCATTCTCAGGTGAAAAAACTCCACATTCAAACAATTTATCTATTCTTGAGAAAGATATTTCAATATCCGATTTAGT
>CAZMDX010000397.1:0-1507 GCA_964564805.1 uncultured Pseudoalteromonas sp.
CATTAGTAACAACACCACCACAACTATAATGTGCTGCAGGTACTACTGGTATTGGTTGTTGGGTAATATCGATACCCAAAGATAGGCATTTTTGATAAATATTAGGAAAGTGGTTAACAATAAAGTCGTTGGATTTATGGCTGATATCCAGATACATGCAATCAGCGCCGAGGCGTTTCATCTCAAAATCAATGGCTCTGGCAACAATATCACGGGACGCCAAATCAGCTCTTTTATCAAACTTATGCATAAATGGTGTACCGTCAGGATGACATAGTTTGGCACCTTCTCCTCGTAAAGCTTCGGTGATTAAGAAATTTCTCGCTTCTGGGTGATATAAACATGTGGGGTGAAATTGGTTAAACTCCATATTAGCAACACGGCAACCAGCGCGCCAAGCCATAGCAATCCCATCACCACTAGATACGTCTGGATTAGAAGTATACTGATATACTTTACTTGCACCACCCGTTGCCAATGAAATAAATTTACTCCGAATGACTTCAACCTTTTCTCGTTTACGATTCCATACGTATGCGCCTAACAAGTTATTCTTTATAGATTGGCTTTTTATTAAATCAACCGCGTTGTATCGCTGAAATAAATGAATATTAGGATGTTGTTGTACTGCTTCAATAAGTGTCAATTGAACAGCGGCACCAGTAGCGTCAGCTGAATGTAGAATCCGTCTGTGGCTATGACCACCTTCTCTGGTCAAATGAAAACGAGTCTCCCCTTTTTCTGACGGCTCTTGATCAAATGGCATTCCAAAATCAATCAACCATTGCATACAAGTTTTTGCTTGAGAGGCGGTGAATTCCACGGCGTCTTTGTCACATAAACCATCACCGGCTAAAAGAGTGTCTTCAACATGTGACTCAATAGTATCATTTTCATCAAATACAGCTGCAATACCACCTTGTGCATATTTAGTTGAGCCTTCAGAAATATCACTTTTACTTAATACTATTACTTGGCAATGCTCTGCTAGTTTTAAGGCGAGACTTAAACCTGCTGCGCCGCTCCCGATAATAAGTACGTCACACTGGTGTTCAATAGTAGAGTGCATAGGGTAGACTAGATACAATTGTAGACTTGTTCGGCAATACTAATTTACAGATTATAAATTACAATGTTTTTTTATAGTTGATTTTGTTTAAATGTCCAATATTAAAGTTTAAAAAACTTCGCGTTTTTACTTTTTTTTTAAAAAATTGCTATGAAGCGAACTTTTCAAATTAAATAGGGTCAATAGTATTGCTAGCATGAGCCGGGTATATTTTCGCAAAGGAGTAAGGGCTCGAAATGAGCGAGCAGATAACAGATCAACAAATCGTTGAAAGAGTACAACGCGGAGACAAAAACGCTTACGGGTTGTTGGTAACAAAGTATCAACATAAAGTATCTTATTTAGTTTCCAGATATGTAAAAAATTCAGGGGATGTAGCAGATGTAACGCAAGAGGCGTTTATTAAAGCTTACAGAGCCTTACCAAATTTTAGAGGTG
>CAZMDX010000398.1:0-10166 GCA_964564805.1 uncultured Pseudoalteromonas sp.
AGTAGTTGTTTTTGTGCGAATAAACAGTGGTCTAAATAATATATACTGCGCAGCCCACCCCTTATATGATTTGAATACCACGAAGTAAAATTAAGTAGAGGATGAGATATTGAAAACTGATGGGTAAAAGCTCCCCAGCGCATATCTGTCGATCGATTAGCAATGGCCATAATGCCTTCAATATCTACAAGACTCCGTGGATGGTGTAGCAGCACCATATCAAATTTAGATTGTGCAATACCAGCGTTTAAACGACCTGCACGCGAGCTTAAATTAGTGGTTATTAACCTAGCAGTAGATTGCTTGATTACAGAGATTGTATTATCGGTGCTGCCGCCATCCACACAAATAATCTCGATATCAGGCACCTCACGATAAGCATCAAGTATCTTAGGAAGATAACCCGCTTTAGATTCATTTAATGTAGGGACAATAATACTCAGCAAGGTAGTAGACTCATTAGTTTTAACTAGGCTAAATTTTTAATATTAATCGAGGCGTATGATAGACGTTGAAATAACATTTTAAGTAATGAGCTTATAAAAATCATTGATCAGTAATATAACATTCAGTTCTGGCATCGGTACTCTAAAAATGATTTCTTTTATGCTAAATGTTGATACTTTTGCGCTTTAAGATTGAAACTAAGGGAGCAATGAGTTTATTTTATTTTAATTCGTCACCGTTTGTTAAAAGATGGGTTGATATTTTTGTAGTCAATTCATCTTTAGGTAATTGTAGGCCAGAAATAGGCAGCCAGACATAATGAGCAGGCATGAAAGAAAAAACCAACATTTATTGAACAAATCGATATGTAATCAATAAATTAGACACAAATCGGACACAAATCGGACACAAATTAAGAGCAGTGATTATTGTGAGATAGCGACTTAAGGCCTCACGGTAGGCTTATCTTTTTATGTATCTTTACCATCAAAGATGACGATCCTGCTGTTTTGATGGAAGCGACAACTTGGTGGATTGACACTTATCAATGAACTCACCTTACAGAGGTATAAAAAATTGAAGGTTTAGTTGTGAGTTGAGTTGATTTTAATTTAAGTAAACCACTTTTTTAAACAGGCAAAGCTTTGACTACTTGGTTTTTACCTCGTGCTTTTGCTCGATAAAGTGCGTCATCTGCAAGCTTTAAAAGCTGAGTCATACTACTAGCGTGATTGTATACCAATTCGGCTACACCAAAACTAGCGGTCATAATAATAGAATGTTGCTGTGCACCACATTTTATTTGGCTTAATCCATTACATATTCTTTGGCTGATGTCTTCGGCACCTTTGATGTTCGTATTGGTCAATACAATAACCAATTCCTCACCACCGTACCTTGCGACAAAGTCATTTTTACGCAAATTAGCCTTCTGTAAATATTTAGCCACCGCTTGTAAACATTCATCCCCAACTTGATGTCCATAACTATCATTAATTTTTTTAAAGTTATCAATATCTAACATGATTAAGGACAAGTTTTCCGTTTGCTTAATCGCTTCAGTAAATTTCAACTCAAAATAGCTATCAAACGTTTGACGATTATACAAACCAGTGAGGTGGTCAGTTTCTGACAACTCTTTTATCCGGTCATGCTGAAGCTTTAAATAATCAGCTTTATCTTCTAGTTCACGATTACGGATAGATAACTCGTTGGTCTTTTGAGCCACTTCTTGTTGTAAATTATTGGTTAAATGTTCTGCCATATCCAATGCAGATACAAACCTTAGAGAGTGATATTGAGTTTGTGCAAACAAAAATAAAAAAAGTGTATATTCAGAAATATACATATTATAGGAGCTAGACAAAGCAGCAATAACGTCATTTAACACTCCCCCGAATAATGCAAAGCTACTGATAATCATTAATCTGGAACGATAAGATTTAACTACCATCGAATTCACGACTAACCATATAGTGTAAAAACTGAATATCCCTAAAAGGCCCTGATAATAAAGTAGATGATTAACAACTTGTTTTAGCGGCATCAGTACAGTGAAAGTTACAACAATAAACACAATTAGGTAACCTAACCTAACAGCGTGAGTAGAAGATCTAGCGGGGTATAAACATGAAAAAAAGTGAGCCGCTGCTACGGCCGGCCACACTATGGTGATATATTCTAGTCTTAATAAAATGTCAAAATAAACAGGATCCCCTAAGAGGTAATAAACGTAGTCGGTCGATACCGCTGCTCTTACTAAAACAGAAAATGCAAATACTGCTAATAGCAATAAAACCCGCTCTTTGGGTCGAGATAAATAAAACAGAATATTTTGAAATACAACAAGTAAACCAATCGCAATCAACGCGACTCTGCTGGCCAAATCAGAAAGTAGTGATTTATTAGCTAACTCAAATTCACGCACCTCAAACGCACCGTACATACCTGCCCTTTCATATAATTGCGCCGAAAGATAAACCACCAGAATGCCTGAGTTAGCATTTTGTGGTAGTTGTAGGATATTTGTCTTAAAGCGCATTTGTTGAGCTTCATAGTTTTTTGAAATTTTACCCGACGCACCTAAAAGTTGAGTCTGCCCAGACTCATCAATCCACCATGCTTGCCAAGCATCATTGACATTTCGCATGCGTATTGCCGGTTTATTGAAAGTGCGACTCAGGTTATTCAGTCTGAGCATATAAGTACCAAAACGGTGTTCACTTAAGACACTTCCATCAATTAAAGTACTCACAAAATTAGGTAATTGAACGATTTTGAAGTTGGCTTCAGATGAAGCAATATCTGCTAACGACGTCCATTCTCCCCAGCTTAATGCCCACTTTCCAGCAAGGCTCGTTTTACCGTTTTTAAATTCTTTTTGGACGTCGACAGTAGGAATGGACTGAGCATACAAAAGAGGTGCACTAAGTAGTGATACACTAAAAGTACAAATAAAAAAACTGACTAATAGCTCAACGCACTTGCCGAATCTCAAGATCCTCTCCCTCCACTTTAATTATTGTTCAGCATCGACTAAAACAAGTTGGTTTTTATAAAAAAACTCATAATGACATGATAACCTCAATACGACTAGAGCCGATATTAATTCAGATCAGTGACACTAAGACTTGCCTAAACCAACTCAGTGCCTCGTCATGCTCGGTGTTTTTGTGCCAGTAGAGATGTGTCTCAATATTAGTCAAACGGACAGGCATAGGGACCTGTGACAAACAGTCCGCTTGCCCCATATCTCCCATTAACTCTTTACCCAATAAATAGGGCACGGTTAACAAAAAATCAGACTCAATAAGCATGGTTTTTGCTGCATAATAATTCTGACATCGAATACTAATTTGCCGTGCGAGCCCTTGCTGTTGAAATAAAATATCCTCAGCTCCAGCTCCACTTGGGCGATTAGATACGCCAATATGTTTTGCAGTAAAATATGTTGTTCGAGTTAAATTATACTCAAGAGGGTGACCTTTGCGCATCATCACACAAAACTCATCATCAATGAGTTTTGTGTGTAATACAGGGGGCTTGATAGGCAAAGCCACATCAAACGCCATATCGATATGCCCTGCTCCTAACTCTCGAGTTAAGTTTTCTCTGTCTACTTTGACACTGGCAAAGGTAATGTTGGGCGCAAACTCAGCCAACTTTTTCGCTAGCTTAGGCAAAATAGAAGGTTCGAGGGCGTAATGAATCCCCAAACGAAAATGATGTTGGCTACTGTGCGGTTCAAACTCTCCCCAGTGCTGCAGTATTTGTCTTAGACGAGTCAGGTTATCAATGATCTGTGGAGCCATTCGCTGGCAAGCGGGTGTAGGTAACATACGATTATTGCTACGCTGAAATAATGGGTCACCCAAACATTCTCTTAGCCTTTTTAATGCATGGCTAACCGCTGAAGGGGTAATGTGCAACACTTCGGCTGCTCGCGACATGTTCTGCTCTAGATAAATACTTTCAAACACTTTGAGTAAATTAAGATCAAGTTGCTGAGTTTTTGTCACGTCTATCATCAATCATTGTCAATGAATTTAATTCATAATAACCATATAGTATTTTTCATTATATTCAATCTAATAAAGCGACTACTCTACTCTAGACTAACTTTCTACAACTACACTTTTGGAGTCACTATTATGGATTTTAACCACAGCGAAAAAACCCAAGGTTATATCGAACGTGTTAAAGCCTTTATGGACCAACACATCTACCCTGTTGAAGAGCAAATTTATGCTGAAACCCATGAACTAAATCCCGGTGGTGATTGGAAAAATTGGCAAGTCCATCCATTAATAGAACCCCTAAAGAAAAAAGCCCAAGAGGCAGGGTTATGGAACCTATTTATGCCCGATGCCAAGTTAGGCCAAGGCTTAACCACACTAGAATATGCACCACTAGCAGAACAAATGGGCAGAGTATTATTTGCCTCTGAAATATTTAACTGCAACGCGCCTGACACTGGTAACATGGAAGTGTTATATCACTTCGGTAACGAATACCAACAAGACAAGTGGCTTAAACCGTTATTAGCAGGTGAAATACGCTCCGTGTTTGGTATGACCGAACCCGATGTGGCCTCGTCTGATGCCACTAATATGCAAGCTACTGTGGAATTAGACGGCGACGAATTAGTCCTTAACGGCAAAAAATGGTGGACCACAGGTTTAGGTCACCCCAACGCCAAAATCGCTATTTTTATGGCTTTGTCTAATCCTGAAAATGATAAACATAGCCAGCACAGTATGGTCATTGTCCCGCTGGATTCTCCAGGTATTGAAATTAAACGTATGTTGCAAGCCTTTGGTGATTACGATGCACCTTTTGGGCACGGCGAAATGCACTTCACCAATGTACGTGTGCCTAAAGAAAACCTATTAGTCGGTATGGGTAAAGGTTTTGCCATTGCCCAAGGGCGCCTTGGGCCGGGTCGAATTCATCATTGTATGCGCTCTATCGGTGGTGCTGAAAAAGCCTTAGAACTGGCTATGCAGCGCGGCATGTCGCGCAGTGCTTTTGGTAAACCTTTGATGATGTTAGGCGGTAATCGCGAACGTGTCGCCGAAGCGCGAATTGCTATTGAACAGGCGCGTTTACTGACACTACAAGCCGCTTGGAAAATTGATAATGTTGGCGTTAAGAATGCTATGGTAGATATTTCTGCGATCAAAGTAGCGGTGCCCAAAATGCTTGAAGACGTTGTAGATATGGCTATCCAAATTCATGGTGGTGGTGGTATGTGTAACGACTTCCCATTAGCCCGGTTTGCTGCAGGTGCGAGAGCCTTACGATTAGCCGATGGCCCAGATGAAGTGCATAAAGGCATGGTGGCCCGTTTAGAGTTGAAGAAATATAAATGAGTAAAAATGTATTAATTACAGGTGGCGCTTCAGGTTTAGGTGAAGCGCTGGCACACCATTATGCCAAACAAGGTTTTGAAGTGTGTATAGTCGATCTTAATCCAGAGCGCGGCAATAATGTGGTTGCAGCTATCACTAAAAAAAATGGAAAGGCGTTCTTTTTACCTTGTAATATTACCAACGAAACTGATATTGAATCACTAAAGCAACAACTTCAATCTCGGTGGGGAAAAGTGGATGTGTTAGTCAACAATGCAGGTGTTGCCACAGGTGGCGCTTTGGAATTTGAAGATATCGAACAGTGGGAATGGGTCATAAATATTAATGTCTTAGGCATGGTGCGAATGTGCCGTGCTTTTGTGCCATTGATGAAACAACAAGGGGCTGGCAAAATAGTCAATATTGCGTCTCAAGCTGGTATCACCCCTGCTCCAATGATGGGTAGTTACAACGCCAGTAAAGCTGCAGTTGTCAGTTTTTCTGAAACCATGCACCTTGAGTTAGACAACAGTAACATCCATGTAAGTGTTGCTTGCCCGGGTTTCTTTTCCACTAACTTAGATGAATCACTTCGTAGCAAACAGCCCGGTGTGGCAAAAATGGTTAGCAAAATGCTGCATAATTATTCTGACATAACCGCAGCTCAGGTTGCCGAAGCGATTTACCAAGACAGTGAAGATTGCAAGTTTATGACTATCACCCATAAAGACGGACGTTCAGCTTTTCGTGTGAAACGTTGGTTACCACCCATGCGTTATTTGGCTATGATGAAAAAACAATTGAAAAACTTTAAGCCCAAAGCCAATGCCTGACACGTTGCACGACCTCGATAAACAAAACGCGATAGACAAATCAGGTCAAGTCAGAAAGGGTGAAGAGCTTAATCTAACAGCTCTGATCCCTTGGCTAGAAAGCAATATTCCTAGTCTCAAAGGTCAACCAAAAGTCACACAATACTCTGGTGGCGCGTCTAACTGGACATACTGCTTAAGTTACCTGGAAGAAAACGGTGAAGTGCGTGAGGTGATCTTACGCCGCGCACCTGTTGGGACGAAAGCCAAAGGTGCCCACGATATGGGCCGCGAATATCGCTTACAAGCCGCGCTTAAACCTGTGTATTCCTATGTGCCAGAGATGTTAGGTCATTGCGAAGATGAATCAGTATTGGGCACTGAGTTTTATGTGATGGAAAAACTCAACGGCCTGATCCCAAGAATGAATCTACCAAAAGGGGTCAGGCTTGAAAAAGACACCACTCGTCAACTTTGCCTCAATGCATTAGACAGCTTAATTGAATTACACAAGGTCGATTATAAAACAGCCGGACTTGATCATTTAGCCAAAGGTAAAGGTTACACCCAGCGTCAAATCGAAGGCTGGAGTGCCCGATACACTAAGGCCAAAACATGGAACGTACCCAACGCTAAATATGTGATGGATTGGCTTAAAAACAACATGCCCAAACATGAACATATATGTTTAACCCACAACGATTTCCGTTTTGACAACTTAGTATTAGACGTGAACGAGCCCACTAAAATTCTTGGCGTATTGGATTGGGAACTCGCCACACTTGGCGACCCTTTAATGGACTTAGGCAATAGTTTGGCTTATTGGGTGCAAGCTGATGATGACAAAATTGCAAAGTCGACTCGTCGTCAGCCATCACATTTACCGGGTATGTTGACCCGTAAAGAAGTAGTTGACTACTATCTTGAAAAAACCGGTTTTGAGGTAGAAAACTTAGCTTTTTATGAAGTGTATGGTTTGTTCAGGTTAGCTGGCATTGTGCAGCAAATTTATTATCGCTATCACCATAAACAAACTGACAACCCAGCCTTTAAAAATATCTGGTTTTTTGTGCATTACCTTTTGTGGCAATGCCGTAAGGCCATAAAAGGTCAACGCTAAAAAGCCATAGGAGAGCCAAAATATGACCTCAATATATTTAATTAGACATGGCCAAGCATCGTTTGGCAAAGCCGAATATGATTGTTTATCTGAACTTGGCGAACAACAAGCTACACATTTAGGCGCTAGTTTTAATAAGAGGATTGAAGGCTTTGATAAGGTGGTGCGCGGCAGTATGCAGCGACACCAGCAAACGGCTGATGGCTGTTTATTGGCAATGCAGCAAAACAATATTCAACCGCAACTAGATGCGGCATGGAACGAATACGACCATCAAGACATCCTTGCTCAATTCGACTCTGAACTTACCACTGCACAAGGTGTAAAAACCTATATGAGTCGCCAAGACAATCCTCATAAAGCCCTAGAGCAAGTCATTAGTCAGGCATTTAGCCGCTGGATTGGCAGTCAACACAATGATGACTATATTGAATCTTGGCCTGCTTATCAGGCCAGAATAAAAACTGCGTTGGCTAACTTAGTGAGTAACCTTGATGGTCACAAACGGATAGCCGTTTTCAGTTCAGGCGGACCGATTGCTTTATTGTCTCAAGCGATACTCGGCGTACCTGCAGAAAATCTAATGGCCCTTAACTGGACCTTAGTCAACTGCGGTATCACCAAACTAATCAGTACTAAAAAAGGCGTTATTTTATCGTCACTTAACGAGCACAGCGCATTCGAAGGCAAAAACAAACACCTGCTGACTTACAAATAAAAGTTAAAAACAGCATTTGAACCACATAGGAAAATGAGGGCACAAGGTGCTTTGCGCAGAGAAAATAAAAAGCTGGTGTTCATAACTTTTAATTTTCTATGTTCTCTTTTATCTGTTCTCTGTGACCTCCTTTTCCCTGTGTTGAATAAGTTTTTAGTTTTTAAGTAGCCAATTAATCAAACAATAATAAGAGAAAGAACAATATGACCAGACAAAATATTTTAATTACCGGTGCTAGCTCGGGCTTGGGTAAAGGCATGGCTATCGAGTTTGCCAAGATGGGCCGCAACTTAGCTTTGTGTGCGCGAAGAGTAGAAAACTTAGAGTGTCTTAAACAAGAATTATTGAGCATTAATCCTGATATAAAGGTGTTTGTTCGTTCATTAGATGTCAACGACCACGACCAAGTGTTTGAAGTAGTCAAAGCCTTTGCTAAAGATTTAGGCAGCCTTGACCGCGTGATAGTCAATGCTGGAATGGGTAAAGGTGCCTCTTTAGGCACAGGCTATTTTAGAGCCAATAAACAAACCGCAGTGACCAACTTTGTTTCAGCTTTAGCCCAGTGTGAAGCGGCCATGGAAATATTTCGAAGCCAAAACGCTGGCCATTTAGTCACTATATCCTCGGTCAGTGCAGTGCGTGGAGCACGCAGAGCCATGACCGTATATGCGGCCACCAAAGCGGCTTTAACTTCGCTTTCTGAAGGTATTCGCATCGATGTGCTTAACACCCCCATTAACGTCACCACTATTCATCCAGGCTTTATTCGTACTGAGATCAATGAGAAAGTAAAAACAGTACCTTTCATTGTGGACTTAGAAACAGGCTGTAAAGCCATGGTCAAAGATATTGAAAGAGAAGTGGCGAATAGTTTTGTACCAAAATGGCCCTGGGCTTTATTTAGATATTTAGCGCCAGTAACACCACTGAGTATATTAGCCAAAATGAGTTAATTAAAAAGCATATCCAGCATAATAAATATACATTGAGGTAAAGTTTGCTCTGAGGGATTTTGCCTTTTCTGTGTGTACTCTTTGATCTGAGTGGTTTAAAGATTCTAGCTTTTAAATTAGGAAACAACGCTTCAATGACAGATTCTATTTTAACGCAAATCATCCTACCTCTAGTGTTAGCACTTATCATGTTTGGTATGGGTTTAAGCCTCACTAAACAAGATTTTTTAGAGTTGGCTAAAGAACCTAAACCCGTTATTATCGGATTATTTGGGCAATTACTGTTACTGCCTATTTTAGCCTACGGCGTAGCAATTCTATTTGGGTTAAGCCAACATCTGGCGATTGGGATTATGATATTAGCCACCTGTCCCGGTGGCACTAGTTCCAATATTATCAGTCATTTAGCCAGAGTTAATTTGGCCTTATCGGTCAGTTTGACCGCTGTCACCACATTAGTTTGTGTGTTTACCACACCTTTGATTATCCAGTTTGCAATCAACCAATTTGATGAAAATCCAGCCGAATCGTTTTCATTACTGAGCACAACCTTAGGTTTGATTTTTATTACCTTAATCCCTGTTTTGCTTGGCATCTTTGTGCGTCACAAGTACCCTACACAAGCGATTAGCAGCGAACCTTTTTTCAGGCGATTGGCCACAAGTTTTTTGATTTTTATGGTCGTTGCCATCACCTATCAAGAACGTGCGAATATCCTTGAATCATTATCCCATGTGTTATTGCCATCCATAACATTAAACCTAGTCGCCATTGCAACAGGGTTAATACTAGGTATTACTTTTAAACTAGTAAAATGTGACTGCGTCACTTTAGGCATAGAGGTAGGGGTACAAAATAGTGGTATGGCAATTTTGATAGCCGTTACTTTCTTAGACCGACCCGATTATGCGATTGCAGCAGGGGTTTACGGTCTAGCTATGTATCTTGGTGCGGGATTACTAATTTTTGGTGCAAAACGCTTTCCAACCGCAAGCGAGCTAGTCGAATAAAATTCAGATGAGATGGCTGAAGCAACAAAATAAAACTCATTCCAGAGCAATTACTTTGGAATGAGTAAAGTTTTAATTTCTTAACCCACGCGCTTCATTGCACAGATTTTATTGCCTGAAGGGTCACGAAGGTAAGCCAAATATAACTGCATCGCACCGCCATCACGTACACCAGGAGCGTCTTCACAAGCTACGCCACCGTTAGCTAAACCCGCTGCATGCCATGCATCTCCCTGCTCCGTAGTTTCAACTGCAA
>CAZMDX010000399.1:0-5054 GCA_964564805.1 uncultured Pseudoalteromonas sp.
GGTGGTTGCCCTTATGCAAAAGGTGCCTCTGGCAATGTCGCCACAGAAGATTTAGTCTACATGCTCCATGGCATGAATATCGAAACAGGCATCAATCTTAAACGGCTCACTCAGGCCGGATTAAATATGATGCAAGCCTTGGGTAGGCAATCAAACTCCAAGGTAGCTCTGGCCATAACAGCATAAGGAAAGTTTTTTGACTGAACAAAACTCAACTCGTCCCCCAATACCTGCCAATGTCAGAGTGATGATTGCTTTAGTTGCATCGCCCACTCTATTGGTGGTGGGTATGTTGTTTTACACACTGTTTTTTGATGGTTGGCAAAGCATTTCCATCAGCATGATCGTTTTTTCAGTTTTGTGTACGTTGGCTTATTATGTGGTGATCAGTGGTCATCCTCCGCGTCTTCGGATTAAAAAACGCGATAAAACAATAAACTAACACCTGTTTGAAAAATCATTCGGGTACAATGCTCATCCTCCTTAAATTACAAAACCTCAGTAAGGTAGATTGAATGGAATTTTTTACCTGGGACGTGAACCCAGTTTTAATCGAATTTTTTGGATTAAAAATACATTGGTATGGAGCCTTGTTTGCCACCGCTATTTTAGCTGGTTTGCAAGTCATGAAATGGATATTCCAACAAGAAAAAGTCAAAATAGAACTACTTGACTCGCTCCTGATGTATTGTGTTTTTGGTATTATTGTAGGCGCTAGACTGGGTCATTGTCTTTTTTATGACCCAGACTTTTACTTCAGTAACCCTATGAAAATATTAGCCATATGGGAGGGAGGCCTCGCCAGTCATGGCGGTGGCTTAGGTGTTATCATTGCGGTATATTTTTTCCAAAGAAAATACAAAGTGGAATATCTGTGGTTGTTAGACAGGCTTGCTATTGCTACTGCATTGTTTGGTTTCTTTGTCCGTTTTGCCAATTTTATGAATTCCGAGATTATTGGTATTCAGACCGATGTACCTTGGGCAGTCGTATTTACACGTATTGACCTATTGCCTAGGCATCCAGCCCAACTTTATGAGTCATTATCTTACCTGAGTATATTTATAACATTAATATTGTTGTATCGTTTTTCAAACATCAAAAAGCTATCTGGTGGACTATTTGGCACATTTTTGTGTTTAATATTTACTGCTAGATTTGGCATTGAATTCGTCAAAGTTAAACAAGCGGCATACACGGGTGAAGCATGGATTAGTACAGGACAAGCTTTGAGCATTCCATTTTTTGTGGTGGGTATAGTGCTGTTATTGCAGGCTTGGAAAAAAAGTCGTACTTAACGCTTTTATTCCCATTGTTTGTTCACAGCTTTAAGGGGGTTCCATTGAATAAGACCACTGATCAGAGCAAAGTACATTAGAAAAGTTTAGCACTTACCATGGTTGCCTTCGGCCTCTATGGCTGGGTAGTTTCACGTATTCTACATATGTTGACATAATTTTTTAATTAGAAAACCTCTTTATATTAGCTGTTGCATTGTCTGCAGAACATTTCATATTTCTAATGCGGAAATTGATCACCTTATTAACAAACGCAATTCAAACAGCGGCACATGTGTAGTAGGGTCGCACCAATACAAGCCTGCCCGTTTATAACGGCATTTACCTTTTCTGATATTATGCCCCCATTTTATTGTTGAAATCTCAGCCGTTAAATATCACCAATGCTTGTCTCCAAGCTGAGGTAAGAAAAGTTTAAACGGCAAAAGACAACACAAGCATGAGCAATTGGGTAAAAAACCAAATCACTATTTCAGGTATAATTTTATAAAATCCTAGCCGAACATCGAAAGCTTTCTCTCATAAAAATTAATATTTATCAGTTGGGTAAATAGCACTCATTGAATTTAATAAACGGTCGTGTAAACTCGATTAGGTAGTAGGGATGATAAATGATAAACGACTAAAAATAATGTTAACTATACAGGAGTAAGGACTTATGGCGAACCAACCGTCTCGTTATATCAGTAATTTAACACGGGATACCTACGCACTAATTTTAGCCGGTGGAAGAGGTTCAAGACTTTATGAACTCACAAACTGGCGAGCAAAACCGGCACTATATTTTGGTGGTAAATTTCGTATTATCGATTTTCCATTATCTAATTGCATTAACTCAGGAATACGCAATGTTGGTGTAGTTACACAGTACAAGTCTCATTCACTCATTCGGCATTTAGTCCGCGGCTGGGGGCATTTTAAAAAAGAACTAGGCGAGTCGGTTGAAATTCTCCCCGCATCACAACGATTTTCAGATAATTGGTATGAAGGCACAGCAGATGCTGTATTTCAGAATATTGACATCATCCGTGATGAGCTGCCTAAATATGTATTGGTATTGTCAGGGGACCATATCTACAGAATGGACTACGGCAACTTAATTGCGCAACATGCTGAGTCTGGAGCTAAAATGACAGTAAGTTGTATGCCAGTTCCTTTAGAAGAAGCCGCTGGCCAGTTTGGTGTTATGTCGGTTGATGAAAATAATAAAATTATCGGTTTTGAAGAAAAACCTGTGAACCCTACTCCCTTACCCAATGATCCCACCAAATGTTTAGCCTCAATGGGCAATTATGTATTTGATACTGAGTTCTTATTTGAACAATTAAAGGCAGATGCTGAAACATCCGGGTCTGAACGAGACTTTGGCAAAGATATTATTCCTTCGATTATCAAAGATGGCTTAGTGTATGCGTTTCAGTTTACAAGTGATGATGATACTGAGGCTTATTGGAGAGATGTTGGTACCTTAGATTCATTCTGGCAGGCGAATATGGAATTAGTAGCGCCTGTTCCTGCACTCAACTTATATGATAAAAAATGGCCCATATGGACTTACCAGGAACAATTGCCTCCTGCCAAGTTTGTATGGGAAGAAGATAATCGCAGAGGTACAGCGATCAACTCAGTAGTTTCAGGTGGTTGTATCATTTCTGGGGCAACATTACGCCGAAGCTTATGCTTCTCGAATGTCAGGGTGCATTCATACAGTGAAGTAGAAGATTCTGTAATATTACCTGACGTCGAAGTTGAGCGTAATTGCCGGATACGCAAAGCCATTATTGACCGTGGCTGTGTGATACCCGAGGGCACTATTATAGGCCATAGTCGCGAGAATGATTTAGCTAGGGGGTTTCGAGTTACCGAAAAAGGCGTGGTATTAGTCACACGAGAGATGTTAGGACTAAAAGTAGGTTACTAAGCCCAATACCAGAAAACATCAACTTAGTTATTGTAGAGCCGCTTAACAGCGGCTTTTTATTGTGTGCTGATCGCCTGCTCCCACAAACGAATTGTATCAGTAATAATTTTGGCTACTGGTTGCGGCTTTTCCAAAGGAAACATATGCCCACCATTTTGAAAAATAAGATGCTTAATTTTACTTTTTTTAACAAACGTACTCAACAATGATGGAATACACACGTCACTATGACTACCGGTAACCAATAAACCTGGCACCGAAAGGCGTTGGTAAAACTGATTAATGTTATGCGGCACGTTACGATAAATGCTCGCCTCGATTTGTGCATCAAAATTAAGGTGTAACTTACCGTCCCGCTCATCAATGGCAGATGATACATAATCTTGAATAGATTCTAGTTTAAAATTTTTAAATAAAGCCTTTCCTTTAAAATAGGCCACCAAGTCAGTGCCTAACGGCCAGCTTTGACAACGCACTTTTGCTTTACCCGCCGGTGAGAATTTATCAATCAAATGAGAGTATTTAAGTAATCTAAATACAATTCTAGCCAGCCCTGAAGCAATTGGAGGGTCGAGCATTATTACCCCTTTGACTAGGTCAGGTCTCTCACAGGCAGCCATAAAAGACACCACCGCCCCCATTGAATGCCCAACAACATAAGCAGGTTTAGTTACCTTGTTTTCCAAATGATCAATCAACTCAGCTACTTGATTACTTAAGTTAGCATTTACTGGATAGCGCTGTGAATGCGCAAATTTGGTTAAAGCGTGTACCTCGAAGTCATCAGGAAGTGCCTTGAAAACTTGCTGGTAACTACCTGCAGGAAAACCATTCGCATGGGCAAAGTGTAAGTTGATTTTTGTCGATGTAGTCATCTGAAACCTGTTGTTTAAAGTGTAATGTGAGAGCTAATAAAATCACTTTTGGCTTTAACTTATTTTTAAAGCATCATATATTGCGCCAAGCTAAGCACCTGGTACAAATATGCACAGTGACTATTTTTTTGTTTATACTTTGACCACAAGCCTAATAGGTTCTACCTATTTATTGCCTGTTTGGTTACCTATTATTTTTATAGGCGCAACTTTTTACTTGTTTAGCGCGGTATCATTACCGGCTGCATTAAAAAAATATCCGAGCTCGGAATATTAAAAAAATTAAACGTCAACACTGCTAGATGTTTCTAGTTTATGTTGCAACACATTCACTCGTCGTACGTTAATGCACCGAGCGACGTAGCGCTTAGATTACTTTATAGCGTTCGGGCCTTAGTCGCTGTCTAGGCACCCATTACCTCACATTTTTTTACCGTTATTATTTGTTCTAGTGAAGCCAAGACAACAGTATTCAAACTAGTTATATGCAACTCAACAATAACTAAAGTTGTCTCGACATAACAATTAACCATTACGGAGTTCTGCAGCCTTCCAATCATCAGGTATATGTTTGGCCGTCCAAAGGAAAGCAATAATTGACATAGTGTAAGGTACTGCTAGCCAAGACAACGACAACCTTAGAGATTCAACTTCACCATGTTGCTCTGTGTAAAAGTTACTTAAAATACCAATGAAAGTTGGTCCACCACCCAAAGCGATAAGATTTAAGACAAAGAAAAATAATGCTGTAGACATCGCTCTTACTTTTACCGGTGCTAACGTTTGTGCAAGTGCGAAAGAAGGCCCTAAATAAAAGCCACTGGTAAACAGTAAAACAGTCACTAAAGCGATAGACAGTTCCAAAGATTCAACCTGCAAAGAAAAATAATAAGCAGGAGCGCCCACTACTAAAGCCAATGCCGGCACTAATCCATAAGCCCTCCGGTTAGTTTTACCCCA
>CAZMDX010000400.1:0-7161 GCA_964564805.1 uncultured Pseudoalteromonas sp.
AATACTCACAAGTCAGCTGGTATGGCCGAGGTCCACATGAAAACTATATGGACAGGAATACGTCTGCTCATGTCGGTGAATATCAAAGTAATGTGGCAGATTTATATGTTGCATATGTGCGGCCACAAGAAAATGGTTATCGTACTGATGTGCGCCATGTGTCGTTTCACAATCAAGACGGCAAGGGCATAACCTTTGAAGGTGCGCCACTGATTGGTTTTGGAGCCCAGTATTATGATACAGCTGATTATCACGCCACATCAGGACAAGTAAAAGCAAAAAACCTTCACCCTCATGAACTACCCCACAAGCAAAAAGTTTATGTCAACATAGATTATATGCAACGTGGTGTAGGTGGCACAAATACTTGGGGGGCCAAACCATTGTCTGATTATATTATTCCCTATTTAGATTATCAGTATTCTTATTCGTTTATGCCTTCTAAGCAATAAACAAGGAAACAGTCACTAAAAAAGTAACTAGGAGCGATATGATGAATATGACTGACTTAAGTTCTACATTCTGGCAACAGGGATACCTCGTAATAGAGGATTTTTTTTCAACTGAGTCAATGGATAATCTTCAAAGCATAATACTTGGACACTATGGACTAAATCCGGAATATGAGCATGAAGCGGCATTTCTAGCAAAATCAGCGACTGAAGTTATTCCTTGGTTTCCTCAAAGGTCGGGTGAACGAGCCTTTAACGAGATTGAACGTTGTATGAAAATGCAAACGCTCACTGAAGCTATTTTAGGAAAGGATTGGAAAGCACTATATTGCATGACAATGTTTTCAAAAAAGGGATCAAAAGGTCAAGCTTGGCACCAAGACTGTCCGCCCATTGACACCAAAAAATTTAACCTTAACCGGCTTGTTTACTCTATGGATATAAATAAACAAGTAGGTGGAGAGGTGTTAGTGATGCCAGGTAGTCACCAAAATGGGACATTGCCGGCAGGGAAAACAAACGAAAATTTTGCAGAACAAGTCATCTTAGCCCCAAAAAAAGGCACCTTGCTTGTCGTTCATGGACACACATGGCACCGAGTTCTTCCTATCAAAGGTGAATATCGGTTATCCACAAATTATAGAGCGGTGCCAAAAAATACTCCTGAGGATATCACTGACATTTGTGTCTATCGCAACATGTTATATCAATTTTCAACCTCTAAAATACTCGACGATCGGTTAGCTTAGACTAGAAAGTCCCAGTTGAGTTTGTCTAGCTATCCTTAAGTCCAGATATCTCAATCGACTTTGATTTTTGCAAAAAATCAATAAACTGTTCTTCTGGTAGTGGATGGCTGAAGTAAAAACCCTGTATTTCGTCACAGCCCATAGAGGCAAGGATGTCCTGCTGTTCATTGCCTTCAACGCCCTCTGCTATCACTTTTAATTCCAAGTTACGTCCTAATTCAATAATAGTACGAACAATCGACTGGTCAGCTGTTTGATGTTGGATATCTTGGATAAAAGATTGATCTATTTTAAGTTTATCAATATCAAATTTTCGAAGATAACTGAGGGAAGAATAACCTGTACCAAAATCATCAATGGCCAAGTGTACACCTAATTTTTTTAGTTGTGCTAATGTTTCAATAGCCTCATCTTCGTTGAAGATAATGACTCCTTCGGTTACTTCTAACTCTAAATTTCTAGCTTCTAATCCGGTATCTTTTAACACCTTGGTAACTTTACTTAGAAAGTCTTTATGGCCGAATTGCAATGGTGAAATATTGACGGCTATGACTAAGTCACTCCAGCCCAAACTCACAAGATTTTGAGCTTTTTGACATGCAGTATACAAAATCCAATCGCCAAGTGAATCAATTAGTCCTGCACGTTCAGCCAATGGAATAAACTCACTAGGAGCGATCCACTGTCCATCTCTTTGCCAGCGAATAAGTACTTCAGCACCGATGACTTTTTGACTAAAAAGCGCCATCTGCGGCTGGAAATATAACTCAAACTGGGTCATTTCAATAGCAAAGCGCATATCTTCAATCAATTGTTGCTCGTAGTATAATTTCTCACCTAATTGAAGATTAAATAACACGTGCCGTTTATCACCGCTACTGGCAGACTTGTCTAATGCCGCAAGTGAATTTTTGTGTAATTGAGTATAGTCATTTCCATGTTCAGGATAGTTAGCAAAACCAAAATCAAGATGCACCTTATATTGGCAATGAAAAATAGTAGAACTTATTCTTAGGTCTATTTGCTCAACCAAACTATCTATTTTTGCATTACTCAAATCACTGGTGCAGATTAAGGCAAAACTTTTCTCGCCTAAATGAAAAATGCGACAACCAGCTTTGTCTATGTTGGACAATATATTATCTAATGAGCCAGCGACTTCTCTAACCACGGTCGATGCCACTGTTACCCCTTGCCCCGCAATCAATTGACTAAACGAGCGAATTTCAATCAAACCCAAAGTAAATTTAGACTCTGTTTGACAAAACCGTGTGACAGTCTTTTCTAATTCATAATGATTGAGTAAGCCTGTTTGTGGATGATGGCTGACTTTGTATTGTAGTTCTTGCTCAATTTTTTTACGCTTGGTGATATCAGTTAGATGCATATCCCATTGGTGCTGGTCTTCTAGCCAATGTAGATCACATTGAAAGTATAATTGAGCAATTTGATATTCGAACTGTATCGAGTCTACTTTATCTTCATCCAAAATTTGTTTTTGATACACTTCTATATCTTTGGCTAACAACAAGTTAGCTTTACCCATATCTAATTCTAGTCTTTCGAGTAATTTTTCAGTCGCTGGATTGAAATAAGTGACGACATTTTTGCTATCTAGACTAATAACAGGATTCGGGTTACGAGTTGAGAAAAGGGAAAGTCTTTGATTATTAACTGCCGTTGATAAGTAAGCTTTCAATGCCTTTGCCACTATATATGCCAACATTAAGGTGGCTAGGCCATATAACACGACAAAAAATCGTACCACCTTGAGACCATCTAAAATAATCCCTTTAGAATCTTTAACATTTTTTTCCGTTAGGGTAACTAGTTGCTGAATTTGCGGATTAGTAGAACGACGAACATCGCCAATAATACGCAATTGCTGACGAGCCAAAATCCAGTTAGTTTCAGAAGCATTAATATTCTGCACAAAATCATCTGCAAGGATGTTCAACTCTTGCAAATTAGTTTGGGTAATCTGTAGGGGAAGAATGTCACCAAATTGGACGTATAACGCGTCTAAAGTAATTTGTGATTGTAGATTGTTTTGGGTAAAACCTCGCTCAAAACTATTTTGTTGTTGATTAGCATAAAATTCGTACAACAAACGTTCTTGTTCTATTAAGCCATTATTTAACTTTCGCAGCAAATCATAAGCCGGGACTTCTTGCTCGATGAGCTTAAGAGTTCTATTGGCGATGTCATCACCCTTGTAATAAACCACGCCACTAACTGTAATTCCTAAAACCAGTACTAGGGCAATAATAACGTTTATAAGCCTATCGTAGCGCTGGTTGACAATGTTAATCGACAATTCAAAAACCTATTAGATGATATTTACACAAGGGGTCAGCTGTTAAAGCAAGTTAGCGACAAATAGTATATTTTATAGTGGAATAAAAAAAATTAAATTCTAACGTGGAGGAAGCATGCCTCCTGCACCACCAGGAGGCATCATACCTTTCATGTTGTGCATCATTTTTTTCATACCGCCACCTGACATCTTTTTCATCATTTTTTGCATCTGAGTAAATTGTTTCAGCAACCTATTTACATCTTGTATTTGGGTGCCTGAGCCTGCTGCAATGCGACGTTTACGTCCACCTTTTATGACGTCTGGCCGAGTTCGTTCTCCTGGTGTCATAGAATTTATGATTGATTCCATTTGTACAAAAGACTTATCGTTCGCTTTATCTTTAATTTGCGCTGTCATGTTGCCCATACCCGGCATTTTATCCATCATTGACATCATGCCACCCATGTTACGCATTTGCTCTAATTGTTCTTTAAAATCCTGTAAATCAAAACCTTTGCCTTTTTGTACTTTTTTAGCCAGTTTTTGAGCTTTATCTTTATCAACTTTTCGTTCAACTTCTTCAATCAAACTGAGTACGTCACCCATTCCCAAAATACGTGATGCGATACGTTCCGGGTGGAAAGCTTCTAATGCGTCGAGTTTTTCACCCATGCCAATAAATTTAATGGGTTTACCCGTAATATGCCTAACTGATAACGCAGCCCCGCCTCGAGCATCGCCGTCAGCTTTAGTTAAAACTACACCTGTCAAAGGTAATGCGTCATTAAAAGCTTTCGCTGTATTGGCAGCGTCTTGGCCAGTCATAGCGTCTACCACAAACAAAGTTTCAATTGGATTGATAGCTTTGTGTAAAGCTTGAATTTCACCCATCATCTCGCCATCAACATGCAAACGACCCGCTGTATCCATAAGCAGCACATCAAAAAAGTGTTTACGGGCAAAATCTATTGCTGCATTAGCAATATCGATGGGCTTTTGGTCTTCCGATGATGGAAAAAACTCTACGCCTACTTCCGTGGCTAACGTTTCTAGCTGCTTAATGGCTGCTGGACGATATACATCGACGCTAACCACTAATACTTTTTTCTTTTCACGTTGCTTCAATAAGGCAGCTAACTTACCTACAGTAGTCGTCTTACCTGCACCTTGTAGACCAGCCATTAATACAATTGCAGGAGGCTGTGCCGCTAAATTTAGTGACTCATTAACCTGCCCCATCACTGACTCAAGCTCTGATTGAACAATTTTGATGAAGACTTGGCCAGGATTAAGGCTTTTGCTAACTTCGGTGCCTACTGCACGTTCTTTGACTTGGCCGATAAAATCTCTTACGACAGGCAAGGCAACATCAGCTTCGAGCAATGCCATACGAACTTCACGTAGAGTATCTTTGATATTATCTTCAGTAAGTCGCCCTTTACCACTGATATTTTTAAGGGTTTTGCCTAGGCGTTCAGAAAGATTTTCAAACATGTAGTATGCTACCAACAATTTTCAATGCGTTTATTATATAGAAGAAGCTAACAGATAAAAATACTCAAACACATATCTGCTTATAGATTTTGTTAGTTAATGCTTAAAACTGACTTGAGCTATGTAATGTACTGAGAATTAGTGTTATTTTTATGAGTATTATATATTCGCTTCAGTTTATGGAAAATTAGCAAGCAAAATGTTTATTACTCTCTTAACCAATATTGTTTTAAGAAATCTGTCATGTTGATGGATGCTATATGTTTTATTTTTTATTTGCTGGCTTCAGGCATCATTGTTACTGGTATGTTTCAAGAAAAAGGGCCGAATAAACTCTCAGCGATTATAAGTGTTTTGGTGGCAATGGGGTTACACATCGCTATTTTGAGAAGCGGAATACTGATTGAACCTGGCCTAGGTCAGAACATGAGTATGTTAAATGTGGCATCGTTGGTGGGTTGGTTAATCAGTGTCACTATGCTGTTGGCATCATTTAAATTACCTAATACTATTTTACTACCCGTGGTTTACAGTTTCACCGGGTTGATTGTATTGTTGAGCGGATTTATACCCAGTGCCCATGTTATACAGATCAACATTAATCCAAATTTATTAATCCATATCAGTTTGGCGTTATTTGCATATTCATGCTTGGCGATAGCTTCATTGTATGCGGTGCAATTATCATATATAAATTTTCGCCTGAAAGAAAAAAATGCCTCGTTGCTGCACTCTTCTCTACCTCCTCTAATGGCAGTAGAAAATATTTTATTTAAATTACTACTGGTAGGTACTATTTTACTAACCTTGTCCTTGGTCAGTGGATTCATGTTTTTGGATAATATGTTTATTAAAGGACAGGCTCACAAAACCATTTTGTCACTGTTAGCATGGGGGCTATATACTGTTATTTTGTTGGGGCATTCTGTGTTTGGATGGCGTGGGAGACATGTGGTGTGGTCAACTATTGTTGGCGGTATATTACTTACTCTGGCTTATTTTGGTAGTCGATTTGTTAGGGAATTCTTACTTAACGCTTGAATAGCTGTTAAATTGCCCTTAAAGTGCGCGTTCAATTACAGTATAGGATTTCCCTAGTTGGAAGACATCCCCACCAGTAGTTTATTTATAATTCTAGGTGTTTTAATTTTTCTTTCTGCATATTTTTCAAGTTCAGAGACTGGTTTGATGTCGATTAATCGGTATCGTCTCAAACATCTTGAAAATGAAGGCCATGCAGGGGCGCTAAGAGTTCAGAAGCTACTGCAACGTCCCGACCGACTAATCGGATTAATCCTTATCGGTAATAATTTGGTGAATGTATTTGCATCCATTATTGCTGCACAAATATGTGTGAGGATGTTTGGAGACTTAGGCGTAGCAATCGCAGGAGTAGCTCTGACCATTATTCTATTAATATTTGCAGAAGTAACGCCTAAAACATTAGCTGCTCTTTACCCGGAAAAAATATCTTTTCCTAGTTCTGTCATATTAAGCCCGTTGTTATTTATTTTTATGCCAATCGTAGTTGCATTAAATTGGATCACAAACGGGATCCTTGCTCTATTTAAAATCAATCCTAGAAACGCGGATGATGACCCCCTAAGTCAGGAAGAACTCCGAACGGTGGTGTATGAAGCGGGGAACATGATACCCAAAAAACATCTAGATATGTTGGTTGCAATTTTAGACTTAGGAAAAGTGTCAGCAGAAGATATTATGGTGCCTCGCAGTGACATTATGGCTATCGATATCAACGACGAGTGGAAAGATATACAAAAACAACTGGTCAATGCACAACATACCAGAGTCCTATTATATCGGGGCAGTATTGATGATGCAGTGGGGTTTGTGCATGTACGTGATGCATTAAGGTTATTGTCAAAGGATCAATTTAACAAGGCAAGCCTTTTGCGTGCAGTTAGAAAAATTTATTTTACGCCCGAATCTACCCCCCTTCACACTTTGATGTATAAATTCCAAGCGGCTAAAGAACGAATTGGCTTAGTAGTAGATGAATATGGCGATATCCAAGGCTTGGTCACCTTAGAAGATATTTTAGAAGAAATTATTGGTGACTTTACTACCAGCATTTTACCCGATCATAGTAAAGAAGCTAATTTGCAACAAGACGGTAGCGTATTAATAGATGGAAGTGCCAATATTC
>CAZMDX010000401.1:0-26652 GCA_964564805.1 uncultured Pseudoalteromonas sp.
CACCACAAATTAAAAAGTAAAAGGTATCTAGTGCATACCCGAGTTCGAATGTTATTTCCATTTTTGTTCTCCGATTATCTAGCTACACGACTTAAAGAGCGTCTGCGTCTGCTTCGCCAGTACGAATACGCACAGCTTGTTCTAAGTCATAGACGAATACTTTTCCGTCACCAATTTTGCCTGTTTTAGCTGCACCAACAATGGCTTCAACTAAACGTTCGACATGATCGTCTTGGACGGCGACTTCAAGTTTAACTTTTGGTAAAAAGTCCACTTGATATTCCGCGCCACGATATAATTCGGTGTGACCTTTTTGACGTCCAAAGCCTTTGACTTCAGTTACAGTCAAACCATCGATCCCGATTTCGGAGATTGCCTCTCGCACATCATCGAGCTTGAAAGGCTTAATGATCGCAGTTACTAATTTCATGGTGTAGCTCCCAGTTTGTTGTCGTGTGTTTCAAGTATTTTATTAATTTACAACAAAACCTATGCCATATTTTTTTATCAATAAAATCATACGCTTAAGCTGTGACAGAAGTTAGATGTTACATTTCATTGTAATTATTTGGTGCAATAGTCAAAAATAGGATCAAATTGGTGCATACTTAAAAATATGTCTTTGTATTGATAAATACTCACCAACAAAACCAAGATATCAGTGCGATATGTTTAATTCCGGTTTATCCTCGGCTATCCACATGAATGGATAAAATATAATGCAGTACGACATTTTAATTTCTAAAAATATTGCTTGCATTACAATCAATGGCAATCTTGACGCATTAGACTTGATGTTTATGCTAAAAGACAAAGACTACAAAGCGGTGATCAACCAATATCAAAAAATTCTTATCGACTACACCAATATTTCTGGTGTAACACTAACGGCACAAGACACATTTGCGATTATGATGCTGGGAAAGATGGACATGGAAAATTTAGGTAAAATCAATATTGTGATAGCAGTTAACGAAAATGAACACGCGGTGATAAAAAAAATCACTAAAGGTATATTTTCTGATAGCCAATCCGATATATTAATGTTCGACTCTAAAAACGACGCCCTAAAATTACTGCATTCAATCTAGCTAGATAAAACGACTTATGCTGCGTATGGCTATTTTGAACTAAACCAATACAGGGTAGTCTTATTAAACTCTGAGCATTCATTAAGGACATGCGCGAGCATCAGTGTTTAAAAAAAATCCGTTTTTACTTTTATCAATACTCCTTCACCTGATTGTTATATATGTGGTTGCCCAGTCGATTATGTTTCCTTCTGTATCTGGCTCACCACAAAAAAATCTAAACGTCATTCAAGCAACACTAATATTTGATTTACCCACCCTCATTCCAGAAATTCCTGTTGACGTAAAAAAAGAAGAATCACCTTTATCTACTGATCCACAAGAACCGATCACCATGCCTGAAACACCAGAAAAAAGCCTAGTTGAATCCAATAAAGAGCTAAAAATACCAACAATCCCCGCCTTACCCCAAGCACTGCCAACTGATAACCAAGATGAGCAGAAAGAAGAGTTAAAACAAGAGTTACAAGAAAAGCCAGAACAAGTTGATGACGTTAATACGATAATGTTTGCTGATAAAAACATGGCACCAACAGCTAGTTTAAAAATGCTTACACCTACAACAAGCATGGCAAGACGTCATCTAAAAAGTTTTCAACAACAACAACAAAATAGATTAGCTAAACAAGCATCTCGATATTATCAGCAACGTAAAAACTCGCCAGTAATAGATGATGAAGTCAAAAATCCTTTTATGACTGAAGATGAAAAACTAAGAGATACCCTAAAAGTACGCACAGATTGCAGTAGTACCAGCAAAAAAACAGCGGCTGTATTACTGACTATGTTGGGGGGTCAGATCGACTGTTCGAAACCACCTTCTATCGACGGGTTTATTCAAAATAGAATGAATAAGAAATCTATCTTGCCCAGACAATATCATCAAAAAGAACAAAAAATCCCACAATCAGTTGTGATTAAAAAACAACCCTAATCTCTTAAGTATATCTGGCGCAGTAGATCCGTAAACGTATTGATAAAGCACAGCATACAACACGGTGGTGATGGTAAGAACGCTGAAGGCATCAACGCACTTTTATCGGCTTGTCTTGCCCGTTGTTATATCAAGGATATCAATACTTCATCCATCATAGGGACGCCTAACCAATGACTTAGTCCTTGTTATTGTTAATAACCAATATGGATGTAGATTATTTATAAATTCGCTAGAGGATATTAATTTTAATCTCATACTTAATGAGATGAGTTAAAAAAACTATTAAAATCGGCCTAAAAAAGAATTGCATTCTAATTATAAACTATAAATTAGAATTAAAGTCCACCAATAAGTAATTTCAAAAGACAATAAGCAAAGAAAAACCTTCCAATTCATGAAAAAATACTCATCAGCCTTTAAGTTGTTAATCCTACAAAGCTAGATGTAATGATTTACAAAATAATCTGAGAGAGTTTTATGATCAATCTACCTACAAGCGCAAAGCCACCACTGAGCTTAATTTACTTGGATGCTAATGCTACTACTCAAGTATTGCCGCAAGCTGCAGCGGCTGCTTTATCAACTATGGAGACACTCTTTGGTAATCCTAGTAGTAGTCATGTCACAGGATTGCAAGCAAAACAGATAATAGATGAAACACGTCAGCAAGCAAAAATGATTATTGGTGCTGGTGACGGTAAGGTGATATTTACCAGTGGTGCTACTGAAGGAATTCAAACTGCGATTTTGTCAGCGTTGCAGCATGCTAAAAAAACTCTTGATAGTAGAAAAAAATATTGCCTTTTGTACGGTGCCACCGAACATAAGGCAGTACCTGAGTCACTTAAACACTGGAACAAAATTCTTGAAATAAATGCTGAGATAAAAGCTATTCCCGTGAATGAACTGGGTGAGCTTGATATGGGTTTTATAGCAAAAGAAGTGCCCAACGCTTTGATGATTTGTACCATGGCGGTTAATAATGAAACCGGTGTTTACCAAGATATCAATTTACTGGACCAAACCATACGTGCCAATAATAAACATACCGCATGGATGGTAGATTGTGTTCAAGCATTAGGTAAAACAGATTTAAACTTGGCAAAAACCAGCGTTGATTACGCACCGTTTAGTGGGCATAAGTTATATGCTCCTAAAGGTGTTGGATTTATGTATATTAAGGATACCTCACCATTTACCCCTTTTATTGCCGGTGGTGGTCAAGAAAGTGGTTTACGCTCAGGTACTGAAAATCTGCCTGGTTTAGCGGCATTAAATGTCATATTCAGTATGCTCAACACAGCAGCTAAAAATACTTTTACTACTTTAAAAACGCTCCATTTATTTCGTCAACAAATTGCTACCGCTTTAACTCAAGCCTTCCCAGAAATTGTGTTTAATCATAGCTTTGAAAATTCAGTACCAACAACTATAAACTTTACCATTCCAGGGTTTAGCTCTAAAGAAATGATGGATTTATTTGACGCCGCAAATATACGTGTTAGCTCTGGCTCTGCTTGTAGTTCAAAAGTGACGGGGAGTTTTGTATTAGACGCTATGGGATTGCCTAACTGGCGAAGTGAATCAGCCATTAGAATGTCCTTTGGGCCAGCGATGACACAACCACAAGTTGACGAAGCGTGCACAAGAATAGTGTTTGCCGCGCAAGCATTAGGACAAAGCTGTTTAACAGCAAACACCAATATCACTGCTGACAAAAAAGAACTAGAAGGTTTATTACAATTTAAGGTGGGCGGAAGCTGTAGTTGGTTATATGTCGATAAAAAAACAAAATCTGCCATATTTATCGACCCCTTACCCGAATTAACTGAACGTTTACAAACATTACTGACCTGTCAAGGGCTTAATTTAGTTGCTGTGATCGACACTCACGGCCATGGCGATCATCTGTCTTGTCGAGCACGTTTTGCTGATGATTATTTAGCGCAGCAACAAACAGACGTGCTTGGATGGCCAGTACATTCAAAGACAACAATCATTCATGGCAAACACTACCCGTACATTTTATTGGGTGATAAGTGGTTAGTTAAAGTCAACACACCCGGTCATACCGCTGACAGTACTAGCCTGTTACTTTGTGAACCTGTTAAAGATCCAACAAACGAATTAGTTGTTCACTATACGTTTTGCGGTGATTTAATATTAATAGACAGTCTTGGTAGAACAAATTTTTCAAGCAGTAGTGCAGCGGATATGTTTTCCAGTTTGCAGTTATTGAAAGCACTTGTCGGAACTGAAAGCCTCATCTGCCCCAGCCATGATTATAATAATGAGTTTACCACCAGCATTAGCGCAGAAATATCACGAAATACGATACTTGCACACGTTATGAATAACGAGATAAGCATCGAAGATTTCTTGATTCAAAAAACATTAATGGACACACATATTGTCGACCAATCAGGCAGTGAGATCATGTGTGGCGCTTTAATAGGTGATGGTCAGACAGCATCAGTGCGAGAGTATAATAGCCACAGTTTGGCCGAGGCTTTGAAACAACCTAACAATATTAAATTCATTGACCTTCGTGAGTCTTACGAATATGCACTACAGCATGATAAAAACTTCGAAAATAATGTACCTTTAACTCAATTGGTAGAATTTATGCATCAGCATAAACATAACAAGCAACAACAATTAGTTTTAGTTTGTCGAAGTGGTGGGCGTTCTCAGTTGGCGGCTCAAACACTATTACGTTTAGGGTTTGAAAATGTCGGGCACCTAAAAGGTGGGTATGCGTTACACCAGTACTAGGGTGTGTTGTTTAGTGTCGAAGCAGTATCTGCTAATGATATTTATAAATAAATACTTCTAAAACCAATAGCGCTAAATCAAAAACCAATATTTTTGTTGATGTTAGAACTATCACTAAGAGTTTATATAATGTTAATTGTGTTAATTAGTGCCAGCTTTATTGGTTTAAGTTTAGGTGTTTTAGGGTCAGGCGGAGCAATTTTAACAGTACCCTTGTTGATTTATGGTTTGGGATATACTGAAAAATTAGCTATCGCTAGTGCGTTAGTTATTGTTGGCTCTATCAGTGCAACAACAGCATTAATTGGCATAAAACAAAAAAAAGTCAATTGGACACTTGTCTTATACTTTGGTGGTCCAAGTATGGTCAGTGCTTATTTGGGCGCTTGGGCCGGCAGCTATGTTTCAGGGCAAGCACAAGTCATGGTATTGGCAGTTATTATGCTTGCAGCTGCATGGAAAATATTTCGTTCTTTTAAGATACAAATACCTCACGAAATAAACCGGTTGTTGATCATTATGCAGGGTATTGGCGTTGGTTTACTTACCGGCTTTGTTGGCGTTGGCGGTGGTTTTTTAATTGTACCTGCTCTGGTGTTGTTGGGCGGGATAACAATGAATCAGGCTATTTTCACTAGCTTGGTGGTAATATCGATCAATTCAGGCTCGGGGTTTATTAAATATCAGTCTATCCTTCACGAAAATAACCAGTTATTAGATTGGTCAACTATTGGCATAATATCCAGCATAGGTATTTTGGGTAGTCTTATAGGACAATATTATTCTATGAAACTACCCCAGCAAAAAATAAAAAAGGCGTTTGCAATATTTATAACCATAATGGCGATATTTATGCTCTGCCAAGAAATATTATTCGCCATATGATAGACGGCTTAAGATAACTTTTGTCTATTATCAGTTGCCCTCATTCTGTCGGTAAAGCGGGCGAGAGGGAGTAAACATTTTCAATAAAGCATCAATCCCAATATGCACCAATAACAGTTAACCAAATATTTTTTCCCATAGACTTTTTCGCTTATCTGGCACAGCGGATTTACCAACACATCGATTAGGCACAAGAGGTAATGCGGCGGTAATAGCAGGTACACTGAAGGTGTTAGTACAACCAGCTTTACTTAGATTACCTGTTGCGTTATCAAAGTGAGCAATACTCAACCCATCAGGGAACGCCTAACCAATGACTTAGGCTGTTGTTGTTGTTGATAAGCAATAAATAATTGCATAGCCCCACTTGCACCACTCAAGTTAACAGGCTGGTTGTTATCTTTACCTATCCAACTGGTCACTAGAATGTTTTTATCAAAACCACTAAACCAACTATCACGATAATCATCGGTAGTACCCGTTTTACCTGCCATATTAACATCAGGAAATTTTACTCGAACAGCTTTAGCCGTTCCTCCTAGCGTCACTTTATGAAGTGCATAATTCAACAAGTAAGTAGCTTTTTCATCAACTCGTTGTTGTGGGGCAACGTCAAATTTCCACAACAAGTCATCATCAGCAGACATAATGGACGTAATTGAATGCAGAGGTATGTAGCGACCGTTGTTAGCGATAGTCTGATACATCTGGTTTACTTGCAGTGGCGAAAAGTTTACCGCTCCTAATGTTAAAGCTGGGTATAACTCGAGTTCTTCTTTTACACCTAAGCGCTTAATAGTATCTGCTATGTTTCCTAAGCCCAAGCTCATACCTAACGACACGGTTGGCACATTAAGTGACCGACTCAACGCTATCACTAGTGGTACTTGGCCTCGGAATTTTTTATCTGCATTTTGTGGCTCCCACATTTTGCCGTATGTGCTTTTAAGCTTTATGGGCTCATCTGTTAAGTGTGTCGCTAGGTTATAGTCTTTTGGCTGCTCCAGCGCAGTAAGATATATAGCGGGCTTGATCAGTGAGCCAATAGAGCGTTTGGCATCCAGTGCCCTATTAAAACCTGCATAAGCGACATTACGCCCACCTACAATCGAGCGAATTTCACCCGAATCAATATCTGTGACAATCATAGCTGCTTCAAACCCACTTTTACCCAAGCGTTTTTCCTGCACAACAACACCGTTAGAAACAGCACGTTCGGCTTTCACTTGTGCGTTAGAGTCCAGAGTCGTAAACACTTTTACCCCTGACTGCCGTATATTTGGATTATCCAACACCAAACGTAATTCACGTCGCACTTGATCCATAAAAGCTGGGTGCTTATCTTTTGTCAAGCTTGCACCCGTTGCTAACTTAATCGGCAGCTTTACCAGGCTTCGGTATTCATTGGGTGACAAGTGGTTACTCTCAAACATCGATCGCAAAACTATATTACGCCTTTGTGTTACCCGCTCTTCATATTTGCGAGGGTTATAATATGAAGGACCTTTAATAATACCTACCAAAGTAGCGATTTCATCAATACTTAACTCGTTCAATGGGCGATCGTAATAAAAATAACTGGCTAATCCAAACCCATAAACGCCAGTATCGCCATTTTGACCTAAGAACACTTCATTTAGGTAAGCCTCAATAATCACATCTTTGCTATACCTAAATTCTATAATCAACGCCATCATCGCTTCTTTAGCTTTTCGTACTAAAGACTTTTCGCGGGTTAAAAAAAGGTTTTTAACCAACTGCTGAGTCAAGGTACTTCCGCCTTGAACGGTTCGCCCCGCAGAAATGTTTGCTATTAAAGCTCTTAAAATAGAAAGTGGTGCCACACCAACATGCTGGTAAAAGTCTTTATCTTCGACTGCCACTAACGCTTGGGTCAAAATAGGGGGAACATCGTTGATTTGAACCAACATACGATCTTCGCGACCGCTGCTGACCAGACGAGTAACTAACCATGGTTCAAGGTAAATATTATCGATACTTTGAAAACTATTCAGGTCTTGGATCAGACCAATACGTTCATTTTTAATGTTTATTTCAATATAACGTAAATCTTCTGCGCCATGAGAGAAATCAAACTTACGGCGCTGAATACGAATACTATTCGTCAATACCTGGTATTCGCCAGAGCTATCTGCCTTGAGAACTTTTCGATATCCTAATAACTGTAATTCTTCTTCAATCTCATCAATGCTAATTTCTTGTTTTACATTCAAAAACATTGGACGTGCATATATTTGTGCCGGGACTTGCCATTTATTGCCAGCAAATTTTTGGATGATTTGTGCATCCAGATAAACAAAATAGGCCGCCGCAACTAAGATAGAGATAAACAATAACTTACCCCAATGTCGCCAAAACCAGCTAAAAGGATTAAGCCGTTTCCATATTGAAACATGAGGCAAACGGTCCGGATTTTTAGATATTTTGGCTTTTGTGATAACAGGTTTAGGTTTAATAGGAATTTTACTCATGATTTACTGCTCATTCTTTTTTTGGTACGTGTTGTTGCTTGTGCATTAGCCGGATCGTCTGGCCAGAAATGGCGAGGATAGCGGCCTTTCATTTCTTTTTGTACCTCTTTGTAACTTCCTTGCCAAAATCTTGGTAAATCTTGGGTCGTTTGTATGGGTCGACCTGCAGGTGAGAGCAACTCGACTGTGATTGGGACTTGTTGTTGTGCAACAGTTGGATGAAGCTGTAAACCGTATAGTTCTGTCATACGCACCGATAACACCACATTATTGGTTGATGTATAAGTCAACTGAGCATTTGTGCCGCTGGGTAAAACCAATCGTTTGGGAAATTGTTTATTCAATTTCTGTTGCTGTGCGTAGTCTAACTCGTTGAGCAGTTGTTGCAGAAAATGACACTGCGTTAATTGTTGCCAAGTTAATACCTGCCTCAGGTAGGGCATTAACCATCTGTCCGCAGAGTTGAGTAAGCCAGACTCCGTGAAATCTGGAAATGCCTGAAACGATGGAGCCCCAGTAAAACTTGCTGCCAATTGCACCCGATAAATAAGTTGCTGTACATCTTCATCAAAAGGCAGCCCAAAGATACCTTTATCCTGGATGACACGCTGCCAAATCGATAGAATATGCTGTTCAGAAGGTCGTTTAATTGGTTGTCTGTTGATCACAATTTTACCCAGGATCTTGTGCATTTCTGAGACTATTCTTTGGGTTTCATGATCCCAGGCAACGTATTCTTTTTTCTCAATCAGATGTTGAAAATGCTGCTCAAGTTGTAACAACGTCAAAGACTCTGCGTAACGAATTTGCGCATTGTCTTGTTGTCTATCGCTGGTTTGCATGTTTGCTATAGCTAACCAGTTATGTGTGGTTAAAGCGTCGTCTTGGTACAAAACGGCACCACTTCCATTCATCAGTTGATAGCGTTCATTTTTTCTCTGTTTTGCCAGCCATTGTGGGTAAGCATAACCGACTAAAACAGCTGTATCTTCGATTGGCCATGTTAAAAGGCGACACCCTAACTTCGAGTGCCATTGGCGGATCGTTTGCCAAATAACATGATTTTTTTGCTGTAACACAAAATGTAATCTAGCTGATAAGCTTGCCCCATTGGCATTCCTACCCATGGGGTCTTTGTTTTCGATTAATGCCGCTAAAGCACACGCCATACTTAGGTGCTCTAAACTCATTTTGGCACTTTGCACCAACATGACTGCGATACTGGGATGGCAACCAAGACCATGAGCTTTACGCCCTAGAGCCGTCAATTTTTTGTTGACATCTAACAGTCCAAGCTGTCTTAACAGGCCAAAACCTTGGGATAGTTGTGCATCAGTGGGATAATCTTGTAATGCAAGCGCCGACAGATCCGAGCCCCACATCATACTTTCTAGAATAAAATTACTCATGTCTGTATGCATGATTTCAGGCGTACTTTGTTTAGCTAGCCGACTGTGTTGTTCTTTACTCCATAACCGGTAACAGGTGCCAGTCATCAAACGCCCCGCTCTGCCTGCACGCTGTGTGGCCGAGGCTTGCGATATTTTTTGGCTCTGTAAGTGAGTAATACCCCGACTTAATTGAAAAATAGCTTTTTTCTCAATACCGCTATCGATAACAACTTCTATACCCTCGATGGTTAGACTGGTTTCAGCAATATTGGTTGCTAAAACAATTTTTCGTTTCCCATTAGGGTGGGGTAATAAAGCTTGTTGTTGTTCATTTTTCGATAGTTCAGAAAACAACTTCAGAACGTCAACTGCAACGGCAAGTTGCTGGCTGGAGTCCTGACTGACATATTGGCTAGAGAGCTGGCCAAAGTGTTGGTTTAAATACTGAGCTGCTTTATTGATATCGGCAGCACCCGGCAAAAAAACCAGAAAGTCATGTTTATGTTTGGGAAAAACTTGGATAACAAGCCGGCTGATCTTTTCAAACAAATGTGAACTTGAATTGTCAGCTTGATAAACAATATCTACGGGGTAACTCTTTCCTTGAGACTCTAATAATTTAGCTTCAGGTAACAATTCCCTCACTGCAACAACGTCGAGTGTGGCTGACATCACCAATAAGCGTAAGTCGTCTCTCAAAGCCTGCTGCACTTCAATGCATAGCGCCAAAGAAAAGTCAGCATGTACACTGCGTTCATGAAATTCATCAAAAATTACCAAACCCACATCAGGCAATTCAGGCTGGTTTTGTAACATACGCGTTAAAATGCCTTCTGTGACAATTTCTAAACGTGTATTAGACGCGACTTTAGCTTCACCTCTAATTCGATAACCCACGGTTCGCCCTACAGGCTCACCCAATTGACTGGCCAAATACGCAGCAATATTTCTGACAGCAATACGCCTTGGCTGTAACAAGATAATTTTTTTATCTTTAAGTACATCTAATTTTAGCAAAGACAAAGGCAAACACGTCGACTTTCCAGCGCCAGGAGGTGCAACGACAATGGCATCACCAACGATGAGTTGTTGATGTAATGCAGGTAAAATATGTTCAACAGGTAACAAATGACATCTCTTTGGTTTAAATAAAAATGTGCTAAGGGTATATTTCTAAGACTATAACAAACATAAGAGGCGACAGTATGCGGGCATTTTTTGGTTTATCACCTGATGTCAAAACTAAGTTGGCTATAGAGGTTTGGCGAAATAAAGCATTCCCTCACTTTAATGCATCAGTACCAGCAGCCAATTTTCATGTCACCTTAGCTTTTTTAGGGCAGATCATACCTAAGCAGCTCGATGAATTGTGTGAGGCGGTTGACCAATTAACTGGTATACACACATTTGATGTTTCACTCAACCAAGTAGGTTATTGGTCAAAACCTAAAGCCCTTTGGTTAGGTTGCAACAACGTTCATAATGAACATCTGAAACTTACAAAAAGCCTATCTCAAATAGGTAACTCGATAGGTTTGCAGTTACCTAAACAAGATTGTATCCCACACCTTACACTTGCCAGGAAATGCTCGGTCAATCCACCACTGGCTTTAATCGAACCAACATTGGCTTGGCATAACGCAGAGTTTCACCTATTTGAATCAGTGTCAGGTAAAAAAGGGGTGTCTTATCACATTCGACATTCTTGGCTATTAGATAAAGTGTTCGCTTTTAAATCAATCTGAACCTTATCCGTACATTCTATATGTTGGGGTTTTATATTAAGGTGGTTCCTACATAACCTTTTTGTTCTTTACCTCATCGGCTTTAGCGAGTCACAATAAGAAATAATCCGAATCAAGGTTTTATTAGTTATGCAGCAAACATTTAGATTAGTCATCGATTGTCCAGATCAAGTTGGACTAGTCGCAGCCGTCAGTCAATTTTTAGCCGAACAAGAGGCCACGATTGTCGAGGCTAGTCATCATACAGATCAGCAAACAAATCGCTTTTTTATGCGCCACGAGATCAAAGCTGAATCGATCAACATGAGTATTGAAAGTGTGAAGCAGGCTTTTAAGCCTATTGCTGAGAAATTTCAAATGAATTGGAAAATTGCTGATTCAAACAAAAAACAAAAAGTAGTGATGCTGGCCAGTCATGAATCCCATTGTTTAATGGATATTTTACATCGCTGGCACAGCGGGGAATTGCAGTGTGACATTCCGTGTATTATTGCCAATCATCCACAATTAAAACAATTTGCAGATTGGCACGGTATTCCATTTCATTGGGTCAATTTTAAAAATCAATCAAAAGAAAAAGCGTTTGCTGAGGTAGAAAACCTCATCCAAACCTATCAAGCTGATTTGACTGTGCTCGCAAGGTTTATGCAGATTATTCCCGAACACCTTTGCGAAAAATTAGCGGGCAAAGCAATCAATATTCATCATAGTTTTTTACCTTCCTTTGCCGGTGCTAAACCGTATCTACAAGCCTATAATCGGGGCGTTAAATTAATTGGTGCCACTTGCCACTATGTGACTAGTGATTTAGATGAAGGGCCAATTATTGAACAAGAAGTGATGCGTATTAGTCATAGCGATACCTCTGACGACATGGTTCGTAAGGGTAAGAATTGCGAAAAAATAGCTTTAGCAAATGGTGTTCGTTATCATTTAGAAGACCGTGTCATTATTCATAAAAATAAAACGGTGGTATTTGCTTAATGTCTATCTATTTAATACGCCACGGCCAAACCAACGGCAATAGGGATAGAATTGTACAAACACCTGATACACCACTTTCAGAGCTAGGGCAGCAGCAAGCTCAACAACTTGCACTGAGATTTAAGAATATTCCTGTAACAAAAATAATCTGTAGTGATTACTTACGCACGCAACAAACGGCAGCTCCATTGCTTGCATCAAATCAAACCTCATTGAGTCTGCAACCTCTTCTAAGAGAAAGAAATTTTGGGGATTTGCGTGGTAAAGCTTATACCGATATTCATACTGATTTTTTTGCTGAAGGATATATACCACCTAATGGTGAAACCCATCAACAATTTATTGAACGCGTTAATCTTGTTTGGGAATTTATATTAACGGGTTATCACAATACAACGGGTAGTTTAATTGTGATGACACACGGCTTGGTATTACGCGAATTGATTAAACAACATTTAATTGTTGATGAAGTTATGCTGCCACTATCAGACTTTCAAAATACATGTATCACTGAGGTAGATGGGACAGATAAGAAAACAGTTTTAACATTGTGTGATGCAGATCATCTAGATAAAAGAAGTGCGATAGGTACTGCGGTGTAAGTCATTTGCTAGACTGTTTTAGAAATACCCACTGTAACGTAACCCTATTTTGTTATTGGTGGCGCCGTTTTCAAATGCCTCTCCAAAATCATTAGAAGCGCTCCACTTTTGGCTGGATGCCGACCATTCCCAATAATGGTTATTTGCGAAACCATCGGTCCGTGTATTCAGTAACCACTCGGTGTTTTTTGGTAAGTTAAACTCAACACCTTGGCTTGTTTTAAAGTCAGTTTGTGACTGGTAAATCACTCCAAAGCCGATGCTAATATTATGACTTATTTGATATCTTGGTATAAAAGAAAGCTCTTTTAAGGAAATTTTTTGATTAAACACACCCCAAGAATGTCTACCCTTGTAATAGCCTAAGCCTATTTCTAAAACAATATTTTCAGTTAAAGGCTGATTCAAAGCGGCCAAGTACTCTTTTTGCTTGCAACCACTAAACTTTATTCCTGACTTCAGCATTTTAAATTCTACGTTTTGAGGAGCCCAGGTTTGCAACCAGTTCAAAGTTCTTGTTAGTGTATCTGAACTGGCAAAGCAATGGCTCGATACCAGTAAAAGTGTAGCGGTTATAACGAATCTCATTTCAACCATTTAAATTAAGCTAAGATATTCCTTACCTTAATCAATCTATATCTAATTACCGTATAAATGGCGATAATTTAGTATAGAAACACATACCAATCCAACAAACCCTAATATTGAAGATATAAGCACAGACTCTCTTGTACTTTGATGCCAGAACATTACAATCTTGAATCGCTAGATCAACTATGGCGAATTAATTAAAATTATAAAAATCACCTGACAGGAAATTATGAAAACGAAACTAGCAGCGCTATTAAGTAGTGCGGTGATATTTGCATTAAGTGCATGTAGCGAACCCACACCCACTAAAATCCAAACGACATCCTCCATACCCATGTCAAAAGCGGAACAACAAAATCCATTATTAGCAGAATATGCTGGCCCTTATGGTGGTGTCCCTGCTTTTGATAAAATGGATTTAGCAGATCTTAAACCCGCATTAGAAAAAGGTATGGCTATTAACTTGGCTGAGATTGCCACCATAGCCAATAATTCGGAGCCAGCAAATTTTCAAAATACAATTGTAGCGTTAGAAAAATCTGGCAGTGATTTAAGCAGAGTATTTCGTTATTGGGGCATTTGGAGTTCAAATAAAAACAGTCCTGAGTTTCGAGAAATTCAAAAAGAAATGGTACCAAAAATTTCTGCATTTAATTCAAGTATCACAGGTAACGAAAAACTATTTGCTAAAGTAAAAGCAGTCTACCAAAGTGAAGAATTAAAGACTTTAACCACAGAAGAACAACGAATTACGTGGCTCACTTATAATGGTTTTGCAAGTAACGGCGCAACGCTATTAGGCGAATCTAAAGCGCGATACGCAGCGATTAATCAGGAAGTAGCGGGTTTACAAACTCAATTTGCCAACAACATACTAGCTGACGAAGAAAACTATGTGTTGTTTCTTAATGACGACCAATTATCGGGTTTATCAGAGTCCTTGATTTCAGCTGCTGCGAACGCTGCGGAGGGTCTTGGAAAAAAAGGCCAGTATGCCATTACTAACTCTCGCTCATCTATGGATCCGTTTTTAACCTACTCTGATGAACGAGAACTAAGACAAAAAGTATGGACAACCTATTACAACCGAGCGAACAACGGTGATGAATTTGACAATAACGAACTCATCAAAAACATCCTTAATTTACGAAATGAACGTGTTGCATTGCTAGGTTATGATAATTATTCACAGTGGCGCTTAGAAGACCGAATGGCAAAAAATCCAGAAAATGCCATGGATTTAATGAAAAAAGTTTGGCCAGCAGCAATTGCTCGTGTAGATGAAGAAGTGAAAGATATGCAGGCAATAGCTGACGCTGAAGGCGCTACATTTAAAATAGCACCTTGGGACTATCGTTATTACGCCGAAAAAGTACGCAAAGATAAATATTCTTTGGATTCAGACGAAGTGAAACAATATTTACAATTGGATAAATTACGAGAAGCGATGTTTTATGTTGCGGGCCGGTTATTTAACTTTGATTTTATGCCTGTGCCAGAAGGTTCGGTGTCAGTATTTCATGAAGACGTTAAAGTGTGGGAAGTCAAAGACAAAACCTCTGGTGAGCATATCGGCTTGTGGTACCTAGACCCCTTCGGTCGCAAAGGAAAACGCTCAGGTGCTTGGGCCACCACCTATCGAAGCCATACTACATTTGATGGTAAAAAGACGGTGCTTTCTTCTAACAACTCTAATTTTGTGAAAGGTACACAGGGACAGCCAACGCTCATATCTTGGGACGATGCAGAGACCTACTTTCATGAATTTGGTCATGCCTTACACTTTTTATCTGCTACTGTTGCTTACCCAAGATCACACTCCGGCGTACGAGATTATACTGAGTTTCAATCACAGTTGTTAGAACGTTGGTTAACAACAGACGAAGTGATTAATAACTACTTAGTGCATTACAAAACAGGCGAACCTATCCCTGCTGATTTAGTGGCAAAAATCAAAAAAGCAGCAACTTTTAATGAAGGTTTTAAAACAACTGAATATATGGCATCAGCTATTATGGACTTGTTGTACCACACGACTGATCCAGCCTTAATCGAACCTCAGGCTTTTGAAAAAGAGCAGCTGACCGCTCTGGGCATGCCAAAAGAAGTGGTTATGCGTCATCGCAGTACTCAATTCGGCCATGTATTTTCAAGTGAAGGATATTCGTCTGGATATTATGGTTATATGTGGGCAGAAGTACTTACGTCTGACGCAGCAGAAGCCTTTGCAGAAGCGCCGGGCGGTTTCTATGATAAAGATGTAAGCAAAAAACTGGTAGATCACTTATTTTCTATTCGTAATGCTATGGATCCAGGAGAAGCCTATCGTTTATTTCGAGGACGTGACGCTAAAGTTGAAGCATTAATGCGAGATAGAGGTTTCCCAATTACCCAGTAACAAGACAATTAATGTGAAATCATAAAGTGATGTCTGGGCTCCCTTTACCTCTGGGGAGTCTTTAACAAACCAGTTAGCTTTTATAGACAGGAGTCCATACATCCATTTCTTAATAATGTGTTTAAAGGCATTTTGCCTTCATTAATTTTCAGACTAAGTAGATACCTGTTCAGCGGCGATTTGCTTTAACGCCTGTTCAAATGTTTCGCTAGGCTGACCACCACTGATCAAGTGTTTATCATTCACTATGACAGCAGGCACCGAACTCACTCCAGCTGATTGATAAAATTTTTGCTGTTTCCTTACATCAGCCATGTATTTATCTGAATCCAATATTTGTTTAGCCTCAACTACATCCAACCCAATACTTTTAACAACAGATAACAATTGACGATGATCACTAGGGTTACCACTTTGCTGAAAGTACAAATCAAACAACGCCAATTTTAAATCTGTTTGTTTACCTAGCTCATGTGCCCAATGCAACAAACGGTGAGCATCAAAAGTGTTATAAATACGACCGCCGCCACGATTACCAAATTTATACCCAACCGACAAACCACGTTCTCTTATTGCTGCACGGTTTTGCTCACTTTGCTCCACAGTAATGCCGTACTTTTGAGTAATATGCTCAGTAATTTCCTGTCCTTCTTTTGACATCTGAGGATTGAGCTCAAAAGGTTGCCAAGTAATATGAGCTTGGATACCTGGAGCTAAATTAGACAAGGCTTGCTTCAATGCTTGATAGCCTATGATGCACCAAGGGCAAGACACGTCGGATACGATGTCGATTTTTAATTGAGTGGTCATAATTCTCCGTTTTAAAATAAGTCCTATTAAGGACAACCCATTTGAATTTTCATCTCTAATCTTTAAATATAGAAGTTTATTTGCTCGACTTCTGAAAATTTTTATAAAATGAATACAGTTATTTTCATAATTTTTAATACTCAGTGGATTAGCGAAAGCCAGCTATATCATCCTTAATGTTTTGTTAATAACTCATCAAAAAATAGTGACTACTATTTAATACTGCCAACAAAGAATCAAGCCTTTGACTTCTTCCGATTTTTTTTGAGCCTGAACAAATATCCATTGATGTAAAATAATAGATCGAAAAAGCTAGCCATCAATAAGCCACTAATTAAGCCCCATACTAGGGCTTGTGGGCTGACAAGTATCATATAGCTGTACTGTTCTAATGTTTGTTGGAAAACTTTATTGTCGGGGAAAAATAGTACATGGGCTGTCCTCATCAATGTTGATTGATTAAGGGCTGCCTGCTCTGCTTTAAGATGAGACACGCGGTTTGAAATCAAAAAAATATTAGCTGCATCGTTTTCGAAAACAGCGTCATCACTACTGTTGTAGTGTTTGATTAAATTTTGAATATTGCCTTCAAAATAACGATCGGCGGTTTTCTGGAAACCTACAAAAGCATACATTGCCTCGGTTAAATGGGCATCAATTCGTTTAGCATATTGGTCAACCACAGCGGGTATTTGAATGCCTATCAATAAACCGCCACAAAATAATATAATTCTTAAATAGTCTGCACAGAGTCTTAACATATATATACTCACAAACGACCAGCAATACCTTTTGTACTTTGAATTGGCTTGCTGCTAAGTAGATGAACTTCTATAGTAAACAAAAATATAGGATAAGGAGACGAGTTTGTTTAAATTAATTGTCAAAGGGCCTTTGTTATTGGCAATGTTGTCTGGCGGGTGGTTACAGGCGCAAGACCTAAAAATTGAAAAGTATGTCAATGTGCAAAGCTGTCCAAAAAATTTTTATATGTTGCCATTATATCCCAACGCTAAATTCTGCCAACTATTTGCTGAAGAATTGCCTGCCAGTATGTCTTATTTTGCTAGCAGTGATCAGCAAACTGCAAAAGCGTTTTATGTTAAAGAATTAGGCCAGGCAGAAACTGAAAAAATGCCTCATGGCCGGATTGTATTACAATATTCCAATGGTCAAAAAATAGTGGTGATATCCAAGGATGGCCAAGGTAGTCAAATAGATATTCTTGTAAAATCTGCAGAATAAAGTTAAAAGTAAATTTTAATCTAAACTAATCCTGAATCCAAACAGCTAAAAATTTATTTTCATATCCGTTGGCATCCTCTTTGCTTAACCGAGAGATGACTAACACTAAGTCAATTTTCTGACGTTGGCTTTTGGAGATACCATGGAACTAGCAATTGTATTGATGATGTTATTGATCATCGTAGCTGTAGGCGCAATGAAACTTTATGAACCAAGTTTAGCCTTTCCTTTTAAAAAGAAAGGTAACTTGTTTACACCTGTTGAACGAACGTTTTTAGGACTCATCGAAGAAGCAGTAGGTAATGAATTTCGTATCTTATGTAGAGTGAGGATGGGTGATATATTGACCATTCATCAAAATACAGATAAAAAAACCAGCAAAAATGCAGCCTCCCGAGCAGGTAGCAAACATCTGGATTTTGTGCTTTGTTCTAAAGAAGATATGTCACCTGTTATTGCTATTGATTTAGTTCGTAACAATGGCAAGGACAGTTATAAGAGTCAGCGAGATTTTTATGTAAGCGGCGCTCTAGATGCAGCACGTATACCTCACGTCAGGATCAAAGTGCGCTCTGGCTATAAAGCACAAGATATTAGAGAATGTATACAATCTAAACTTCCCAAGATTAAGTTTAAACAACTAAACGCACCAACGCCTGCAAGTGGTGGTAAATTAGCGACAGAATTTGCAAGGCAAACTAAACCTACGCGACCTATTCAAACCAATAAAACAGTAACTAGTCGTCCTGCTGCAGCGTAATAACCCAGATATAAAAAAAGCCCCTTAGATACATTTCTACGGGGCTTTTTTATAAATATTTTTTGTTATCGATACAAAATACTAACCTTTAACGAATTCAACACCCATCGCGATATCAGCACGTAAGCCTTCTAGCATCGCGTTCTTAGCGTTTTCTTCAAATTCACTTAACTCACCATAAGATAATATTTCTTCTATACCGTTTTTACCCAAACGAACTGGGTGAGCAAAAAATGCGGCGTCATCACTATTTGTTTCAACATAGGTATATTCCACTACATTTTCACCGCGCATTGCATCAACTAAAGATAAGCAAAATCTTGCCGCAGCTTGTCCCATAGATAACGTTGCTGAACCGCCACCAGCTTTTGCTGTGACTACTTCGGTGCCTGCATTTTGGATACGTGTAGTCAAACTTACTACTTCCTCGTCAGAGAATTCTACACCTTTGACTTGTGACAGAAGAGGTAAGATAGTGGTGCCAGAATGCCCACCAATAACTGGAACGTGCAAGTTAGCCGGGTTTAATCCTTTCAGATTACCTACAAAAGTTTCTGAACGGATGACATCAAGCGTAGTGACACCAAACAGTTTGTTTTTGTTGTATACACCTTTAGCCTTTAACGCTTCTGCTGCAATAGCAACAGTCGTGTTAACTGGGTTTGTGATGATACAAGTACAAGCATCAGGGCAATTATCAGCAATAGCATCAACCAGATTTTTAACAATTCCAGCGTTGATGTTAAACAAGTCGGAACGATCCATACCTGGCTTACGAGGTACACCCGCTGGGATTAACACGATGTCACAACCGGCTAAGGCATCAGCTAAATCATCTTTTCCGTAACCTTGTACTTTCACATCAGTAGGAATGTGGCTTAAATCGACCGCTACACCCGGAACCACTGGGGCAACATCATACAAAGATAGTTCAGAGCCTGCTGGCAATTGAACTTTTAATAATAATGATAACGCTTGGCCGATACCGCCGGCTGCACCTAATACGGCTATTTTCATGATTCTCTCCTGTGAAAACTTTCTGCTTTGCAATGACCAAAGCTAACATGGGTTGTAAATATATATAATTTAAGAACCCGTTATTATACTAGGATCTAGCTCGATTTAATAGCCAGCTGTGTTTTATCGTAATTTACCTTCATTGTTTATGTTGGCAAATTGCTTAAATCCAAGCAATACGGCAAAATACAACTATTGATTCCACTAACTAGTTACTTATGGCCACCACCAAACAAGACGCACTGATTAAAGCATTTAAAGATATCCTTAAAACGGAAAGTTTTGGATCCCAAGGCGATATAGTCGAAGCACTAAAAACACAACAATTTGATAACATTAGCCAATCCAAAGTATCTCGTATGTTAAGTAAATTTGGTGCAGTTCGAACCCGTAATGCGCGTGGTGACATGGTGTATTGTTTGCCCCCTGAATTGGGTATGCCCACAGCAAAGAGCCCTCTTAAACAGCTTGTTTTGGATATAGTGCATAACAATGTGATGGTAATTATTCGTACTAGCCCTGGCGCAGCGCAGCTGATTGCTCGTTTGTTAGACTCCTTAGGCAAAAAAGATGGGGTGTTAGGAACTATCGCAGGCGATGACACGATATTTATTGCGCCCGCCGACGTCAGCACTATCGAAGACACTCGCAAGCGAGTCGAAGCATTATTTGAAAACGTTTGAAAATGTATAAAAAACATCTAGGATTTGCTTTTAATATCATCGCATTAGGACTATTTTTCCCCGGTATATTGCTGACCATGTTTTCCTTTAATATGGAAATGGCTGCCAACCTGAGTGGTTCAGTTCTTACCTCGTCGTTAATCGATAAAGAACTATCTATTATGGCGACAATCACCGAACTATGGGAAGACCAAAGATTGCTCGTAGCAGCGCTAATATTTGTATTTTCCGTATGTATTCCACTGTTAAAAACCATACTAGTTTGCTTTGCTTATTTTACTAAATCGCTCCAAGTTGAGAAAAAACTGATCCGCTTTACAAGTGCCATAGGTAAATGGTCAATGGCTGACGTATTTGTCATTGCTATTTTTCTAGCCATAATGTCTACCAACCATGCGGATACCAGTAATTCTGAACAATTTAATGTATTTGGTTTTAACATAGCCCTAGATATTAGTACTCAAACGTTGTCGGCTGCGGGGGAAGGATTTTATTACTTTACTGCATATTGTGTGTTGTCTTTACTTGGAGTTCATTTAGCAAGTTCAGCAATTGAATATAACACTACAACTTAATCCCAGACTTCGTCATAGATAGTTCACGTGAAATATAATATTGCTTTGAACTGTCTTACATCATGGAGAGCATCGCCTTTTTCCTAAAATGATCTTAAATAAAATTTAACAGGTAATAAAGTTAGTCAAAAAGAAGAATCAAAATTATGAATCAAAAACTATCGTTAGTTCTAACTGCTGCTTTTACCTTTGTATTGAGTGCTTGTGGTGGGAGCAGTTCACAGTCTCCAATCGTTTCCCCGATACCGAGCATCTCTGAACCGAGTTGGATACCTGGGCAATTTCTTGATGACACTACCTACAAAAACCTTTGTGCAGTGCCTAGGGTTGGCCCAGACAGTAATGGCGATACATTCTTGGACTCTCAAGGTACAACAATGCATGAAAAAATGTGGCTTCGTTCTTGGACTAACGATACTTACCTTTGGTACAGCGAGGTAGATGATAATGACCCTTCAACATTCTCTGTTTCTAATTATTTTAACCAGCTACAAACCAATGAACTTACTACATCAGGGTCGTTCAAAGATAACTTCCATTTTTCTCAATCGACCGAAGATTATAATCAGCGCACTCAAAGCGGTGTAACTTCTGGATATGGTATTAGCTGGGAATTTGTTAGTACAAGTTCCCCGCGGCGTTTAATTGTGCGTTATACCGAACCTAATTCACCAGCAAGTTTTGCCGGTGTAAGGAGAGGTTTTGAACTCAAGACACTCGACGGGATTGATTTTGTAGACGCAAGTGCCCAAGATGATGTTGACCAAATTAATGCTGCGTTATTTCCATCTGACGCGGGGCAAACCTTTAATTTTGTATTTTCAAACATTGCAGGAGAAGAGTTATTAGATGTTAATATAACCTCGTCCAATATTGAATTACAACCTGTTCAAAACGTAAAAGTAATAGACACAACTGCAGGAAGGATGGGCTATATGCAGTTCAACACATTTATCCGAACAGGACAACAAGGTCTCATTGATGGGTTTCAGCAATTTATTAATCAAGGTGTGACTGAGCTGGTTATTGACCTGCGCTATAACGGTGGAGGCTTGTTGGCCATGGCCTCCCAAGTTGCATTTATGGTAGCAGGCAATGCGCAGACTAATAACCAAATATTTGAAACATTACAATTCAATGATAAATACCTTGATGTTGACCCTGTTACAGGTAACACATTACAATCCACCCCTTTCTACACGAGAGAAATAGATTGGGCAACGAATCAGTTTACTAACAACAACCTACCATCGGTAAATCTGACCCGCGTGTTCATTTTGGCCACAGACAATACTTGCTCGGCTAGTGAGGCGGTGATAAATGGTCTACGAGGCATTGATGTCGAAGTAGTTTTAATTGGTGATACCACATGTGGTAAGCCGTATGGTTTTTACCCAACTGATAATTGCAGTACTACTTACTTCACCATACAATTTCAAGGCATTAATGCAAAAGGGTTCGGGGAGTATTCAGAAGGCTTTAGACCCACTTCCACCCCAGTATTCGATGACCAATTACCAGGATGCACGGTAACCGATGATTTTACTCAGGTCCTTGGAAATGAAAACGAGGCACTTTTAGCGTCAGCAATCAGTTATGCAGAAACAGGTTCATGCCTTATCCAAAGTAAACCTGCAAGTAAAGTGGCGAGCATGCAAGACGCAACGGGTGCGATCAAATCACCCAATACTATCTTAGAGTCGCTCAAAATTTTCACGCCTATTAGTGAGCCTTCAAAATTGTGAAAAACAACACAGCAACATGTCTCATGCTAATAACCTCTTTTATTTTGAGTAGCTGTTCAGCGACACAACCTTTACTTGCCGAGGCATTGATTGAAAAACCTTCAGTAGAGAGTCGTCTAATATTGGAAAGAGCCGTAGGTGACTTGCTAAATAGCCAACCACCAAAACTTTCAAGTCATGTATTCACCCAAAGAAGTACTGTTATTATCGATCGTAATCAGCCAAAGAACAGCCGTGGCAATCTACTTGATGGCCGTGAGGTACGTCCTGCTGATACAATTTCCTTACTCATTGAGGCTCAGAAGTGTTATCTGAAGCATGACCAAAGTGGGGCTATAAAACCAATAATCAATATCAAATGTAGGGCTAAATGAGCCCTATCCTATGGTTGCCAGGTGAAGTTCCGCTTTGGGTTATATTTGATTGAACAACACTTAGCCTCTTCCTACTGCGCATATTTATTGATTGCCCTCAAAATCCAATAATCATGATGGTTTGCTAACCACTAGTTGATATTTTCATATACAAAGTTGAATGCAGACTAGGTTTATTGAAAACCTTTGCGGCGCTATAAAAAGGAAATTTATCAGTTAATATGCATGTTCTTTGAACAAAGATAAGCTACAGTAAATTCAGCATCATCATTACTGTTATAGGCATATATACGTTCAAATATTGGATCCCTATTCGGACGCGTTATTATTCCTTAAGTGTTATTCATAATGACAATTGAAATTTTCATGTAGAACCTTTGTTTGCTACTCCTTGCTTTAGAGCAAATTTGAATGACGCTATCTCTAGAGTGCAGATTGATTTAATTAAAAATTTTAAAATGATCCTAAATCAGTAAAATATTATTTCTGAAAACCTCTAAATTTTGAGCATCCAAAAATTGTTAGCATTAAAAATACCGTTCAAGAGGCAATTAACATATACGCTATAAAAGTATTGGGAATAACACAGAAACTATATGTCACTCAATCATGGTCACTAATAATTCAACCAAACATTGGTATGCACGATTATTCTCATTCAATCATTTCAGGCTCACTGTATTAAGCACAATTACCTATACCTTCTTCCACAATGGTGTTCGAAAAGTTCACCACTTATTGCCAGTCAATGATTAACCTGTCACAAGAAAGCCAAAATATTTATAACACTTCTATCAATACAGTGACTCAAGAACGTACGACTTTCTTTTATTCCCTACAGTCTGACCTCATCAAGTTGAACCTAATTTATCAGAAAAACCAAGATTTTCGGTTGCGTTTAACTGTTTTATCAAAGATAAATTCAGTAATTTAGAGACGCATCCCAACTTACGTTGTGACACTTATGCGTTAAATAAAAATTACCAACTCAATAAGTGTTCCGGTGACATTCATTCTCAACGGGTTCTAAGATTGCTCGAATAATTTTCAGGCCAGAGTAACCAGATGTTAAAAAATACCACTAAAGACTGATTGAAATAGCCATCAAAAATACTGTTCAACCATGTATTTTTGTATGAAAGTACTTTGCTGTTGAAACCAATTAGCCTCAAGGGATTGAGAATAATGTTTCTTTTCACATCTTTTAGTTTTGTGATCAAAGCTTGGCTTTAAATGAGAGTTAGCTAACCGTCTATTATGGCTATAGGCGCTGAGAAATTCTCAACATCTATAGCGTATGAACTTATTCTAATGTAACCGTTAGCATTATTTTAGAAGCGTTGAATTGACCAATTAATCGCAATGATACCAATTAATATAGAACCCAATTTTAACCCATATCTGGGGTACCAGGTTTTTCCTCGACAGTAGAATAAGAACGGTAGTAATACCAACAAAATGACTAATTGTCCTGCTTCAACGCCAATATTAAAGGCCAGAATAGAAAGTAAAGTATGTTGTTCACTAAGGCCCAATTCTCCTAGCACACTGGCAAACCCCATACCGTGTAACAAGCCAAATCCAAAGGTGATCAGACTAAGTCGCGTCACTAATGGCCACAAATTATTGAGTGCGGTCAGTACAATTGACACCGCGATACCAAATTCAACCCAACGACTAGAGGGAGCAATCCAACCGAGTGCAGTGGCGCTTAGGGTAATAGAGTGAGCAAGGGTAAAAGCAGTAATAACCCAAGCGGTATCTTTGATCACTTGGCTGTTATTTAGCTTGGGTATCCATTTTCCATTTTGATAGATCAACACGCTGGTAAGCACTAGCACAACCAAAAACAAAATATGATCAATACCGATAAAAATATGCACAATACCTTGATAGACATAACTGCTTAACACGCTAAACCAATCACTACTTTGTAAGTCGATATTCACTTGTTGCTGATCCACTGATATGACTTGACTGGCTATGCCTGTTTTATCCGAACCAATGCCAGTCAGATTAACAATAAGTTTGTGCTCTGGATCTTGTGCAAACACACCAGTGTATTTAATCACTAAATCATCAATGCTCTGGCTTTTACAATCGCCAATCAAGGCAACAGACAAATAGCCTTCATCAAAATGGGTATCGGCACGCAAACCGTCTGGCATCTTTAAGGCACATCGCTGTTGATTAGCTTGTATAGATAAATTGTCTTGAATAAACGTCAGTATTTGTGTTTTTTGGCTAAGCACTTCTTGCCATTGCAACTGACCATCAAGGTTATTATCAAGCTTCACCTGACTATCTACGTCAAACCAACGTAATTGTAATTGACCTTGAATATTATGTTCTTGAGACATCGACAAATCCAAATTTAAATAGCCAGTACTCATTTGGTGTGCCTGTATAGAACACGTGAAACTCACCAATATTATTAACCAGCACAAACGGAATAACACATTAACTCTCCTTAACCGTCAGCTGCTGTTGAAGCAACATTGCTTTAGCCGTTTTAAGTAACGCATAATCCTCATGAGATAGGCTTTGAGTCAAATTCTGTTGCGCCCAAAACAGCGCTTGTTCTGGGTTGGGTTCAATATAAATATAAAATCTAGATAAGTCCGCAGCATGGTAAGTATCATTGCGCTGCAACCTTAACGTGACACGATTTTTAGCCGCTAATTGCCACTTTTTTGCTATGTTATCTATCTCTTTTGAATGCGGCTCCATTTTAATTTCGGCCATGGCCAAACGCATTAATAATGCATCATCTTGGTATCCAACTTGCTCGACTATGTCACCCAGCTTATTTAACACATTGTCATACTGACCTAAATCGAGTTGCGTATCTGCCCATTGGCTTAAGTAACTAATAGGTGTCTTTTCTAGGGGATAGGTATTCATCCAAACAGCAGATGCTTGAGTTAAGCTCTGTTGAGTGGCCATATCTGCTACCAGTTGCACTAACCATAAATTGCTAGCAGAAATATTGTCAGTGTCATGTTGAATACGTTTCACTAAAGGCTGTAATGTTGCGTAAGCCTTTTTGACCTGCTCTTCACCCTTTGCAGTTTGTAGCGAACATGCTAAAGCAATATCAATATTGGTCATACCAATTAAACGCGAACAGGTTTTTTTAGCGTCGTCATTTTGACCCATAAGTAATAATATATTTGATTTCATTAACCATGCAGACACAAAAGTGTCATCTAGCGCTATGGCATTATCCAATGCTTGTAATGCTGGAGTAAATTGATGTTGATGTTCAAAAACACGTGCTTTGTAATACCAATATTCGGGTCTATCGGCTTGCGTGTCTATCAGGCTGTCTAACATCATACTGGCTTGACGCAAATGCAGGTTCGATGAACCGGGATACTGTGACTGCTGTAAATGCCACTCGACATTGTGCAAACTCACTCGGGTATTACTTAACGATTGGCTGGTATCCCAGCTCGCCACAACGTGATTATCTGTTGGACGATAAACCTCCGCCATACTGTTTACACTAAACAATATCGCTAAAACAAAAATGCATGAATTAATAATAAT
>CAZMDX010000402.1:0-1683 GCA_964564805.1 uncultured Pseudoalteromonas sp.
CCATAGCTAAAATAGCGCGTCTATCTTTTTCAAGTGCGCCTATACCCTCTTCTTGGATGGCTAACCATGCGTCATTAACGGAAGGGTCGAGCAAAATTTTGTTGCCTTTGCTTGTTCCACCTCTTGGCTGCATTTCGCACTGTTTAAGAAACTGCCAACTAAAAGTAAATTGATTGGATACGTTACACTCTGGCTGCTTTTTAGCTTCTTGTGCAAACGTTATCGAACTCAATAAAAACAGGGCAAGACTTCCTTTTGATATTACCTTTAATATTATCTTTGGGAAATGAAATGGATTATTTAAACGGAATTTTTGCATGGGCAAGCTCGACTTAATAAGGTTAATTAGGATGGTGAGTGGTCTTGGCTATTGACCAAGTTGGTTAATATACGAATATTTTTCTGCAGATCATGACGATGGGGGTAAGCCGTTAATGTGTGTTGCAATAAGGTCAAAGCAGACAGATAATCCAATTGCTGAATGTAAAGTTGTGACCTGCCAAGCATGGCTGACAATTTCACCTCTTCTAGGGTCTCTGCTCGTTGGTAATATAGATCAGCTTGAGCAAAACGGTTTTGATCCATCGACAACATAGCTAAAGCTAACAGGGTATCGCCATTTCCAGCATCTATTTGCATGGCTTGTTTCCAGATTTTCTCAGCTTTAGCTAAGTCGTTTTCAGTCAATGCCAATTGGCCTTGGTAATGCAATAACCTACTTTTTTCACTGAAACTAGCAGACGCAGCCAGCGCAGTCGTATTGTCTAAGATCTGTTGTACGTATGACCATCGATTTTCATGGACTAGCCAAGCGAGCAACTTATCTGTCTCAGTAAAGCTCAATTGTTTGTCGTGCAATAACTCGATGCTCAACACCAACGCTCTAGCGTAGCTTTTTTGTTTTAAATGTAACCGCATGGCGAGGTGTTTTGTAGATGGCTTTTGTTCGCCAAGCCTCAATGCCGCTTCAATACTACTTAGAGCAAGGTGTTCATCAGACGCTTGCATCGCTAAATTAGTACGTTGTAACCATAATTGGCTATTCTCAGGCTCGCGGGCCAACATACCTGCTAATAAGTTGCGGGCTGCGTTAATTTGATGACTGTTGATCAATGCAAACAACAATCCTTTACGAATATCATCATTGTCAGCGTCCAACATTAACGCATATTGATATGCCGCCACAGCGCTGTGGGGATCGTTATTTTGCATATGAAAATAGCCTAACAATGCGTACTGATTTGCATCAGAGGCACCTAAACTAATCGCCTTGCTAAGGGAGTTTTGAGCTTTGTGATAATCCTCTTGTCTATGGTACAAAGTGGCTAACGCCAAATGCCCACGAAGTAAATCAGGTATGTCTAACAATGCTTGTTTAAACCGCGACTCTGCTTGTTGCAATTGTTTGGTTTGCATCAACAACTGCCCTTCGACTAATAGCAGCGCTGGGCTTTTTTTGTCTTCATATTCGCTCAATAATTTTAGAGCTGATAGATATTCAGATGTTTTAAGCAATAACTTTAGCTGCTCTGCAAGGGGATATTCTTGGATAGAGATTTTAGCTTCGCGGTTTAAAAACAATTGATTTAAATCGGGGGTGACAACAGGTATCTCTATCAACTTTACGTCTTGAGCATAAGCTGCACTGATACTCAGAACAGCTGCGCAAAATATAACCATCAA
>CAZMDX010000403.1:0-23815 GCA_964564805.1 uncultured Pseudoalteromonas sp.
AAAGACAATTATTTGCCTAGGATCATGGCAGGTGAATTACAAATGGCTTTTGCTTATGCAGAACCACAAAGTCGTTATCATTTAAATAATGTAAAATGTAGTGCCAGCAAAGTTGACGGTAAATTTGTTATTACAGGTCAAAAATCTGTTGTATTAAATGGTAATCATGCAGAAACCTTAATTGTTGCAGCACGCACTTACGGTGATACAGATGATAAAGATGGTATCAGCTTATTTCTGGTTGATGCTAATCACCCCAGTGTTAAACGCGAAGGTTATGCGAATGTAGATGGCCATCAAGCTGCTGATATTTGGTTCGATAACACCCCTACTCTTGGATTGTTAGGTGAACAAGATAAGGCCTTACCCACTATTGATAAAATCATCGACAAAGCCACATTAGCAATTTGTGCTGAAGCGGTTGGTGCAATGCAAATCGCCTATGAGCGTACATTAGAATATGCTAAAACACGTAAACAATTTGGTCGTACTATTGGCTCTTTCCAAGCATTACAACACCGAATGGTTAATATGTTTATGGAACATCAACAAGCTAAATCTATACTTTTAATGGCCGCATTAAAAATGGATAGCAATCATGGTAGTGATGCAAAAGCATTGTCAGCAGCAAAAAGTCGTATTGGTAAAGCGGCGAACTTGGTAGGTCGTGAGGCAATCCAAATTCACGGTGGTATAGGTATGACTGATGAAATTGACGTAGGCCATATATTCAAACGTTTGACTACTATTCAATTTTTGTTTGGAAGCACGGATGTACATACAAGGCGTTTTGCTTCTTTATAACAACCTCATCAAAACAACAGCTTCATTGAATATCAAAATATACCTGGATTGATTAAGTTATCCATTCAGGTACTAAGTAACAAGGTATCATGTAAACAACGGGGTATAATTCCTCTGCTCTTGCCGATACCTATTAGTTCAAATGGCCTGACACATCACTTTTCGTTCGGATACCATATAAAAAACAAAAATCGTCACTTTATTATTGCCAATCAATATTTCGTAAAGTAATTAGGTGACTTATTGTGTGATTCAAAATATGGTTTTAAAAGACGCCCTAAACAAACCGATACGGTGCCATAAGCAAAGGTATAAACCAGACTAAGCAGTCTTGTTTATAATCAATGACAAAGACTCTATGCTTCTTTTATTTTGATATCTTTGCCGTGTTTATTCTGATTAACTAAACTTTTCTCATAACGCGACACATATAACGTGGTGGCAATATCAAATTCCTTTAAAACAAAAAAAAAGAACGTATTACTAACATTACATAGCCAATACAAATGAACGTTTTGTGCTTAATTAATACCCAATACTGTATGTCACCGGCTTGGGCTAGTAAAATATTTATCTTTTTATATCGACTAAAATTTGGTGCAAGCAAATTTTGCCTCTGGTTATTGTGCTTAATCACAGTTCAAGTATCTGCACAAACGTTGCAACAGGAATTGAATGACTTACCCATAATTAAGGTGGATATCGCCTCTATGGACTTTCCACCTAATGCCCACCAGACCAAGGATGGACGTGTTTCTGGCAAAGCAATAGAAACTATCAGAGCATTTTGCACAGTTTCCCGTATGAATTGTGAAATCATTATATACCCAACTGCTCGTGCATACATGACTATAGAAAATCGCTCTAGTGATGTTTTGCTGACTGCCAACATATCAACGTTTAAACGATGCTGTACCTATTCTAAATGGTCTTATTCATTTATTGCAGGCATGATCACAGATTTGCCGATTGATGACACATCGATTAACGACGCCACGTTAGAAGGTCAGAGTTTAGTTATGATAAGAGGTTGGCAATCCATTTATGATGCCTTTCCAAATCTCAAAAACTTAGTCGCCACGGGTAATGTTGAATTGATAGAAACAAGCTCAATTGCATCTGCAATAAAAATTTACAACACCGATAGGGCTTCATTATTATGGGGAGCAAGTGTATTTGAGTGGTATTTTGATAAACTTTCTATGCAATGGAAGAAAAAGAGTTTTAAACCCATGGTAGTAAGTGATGCCGGCATTTGGGTTTCCAAGGAGAACATGCATCATAAAGACATACTAAATAGGTTTAATCTTGCATATCAATTGTTTAAAGAACAGGGAAATTTAGGTCAGGATAATTTTCTTGCACCAGCACTAATGGAACAAGTCTATATTGAAGCTGCAACACCTAATTAACGATATCTTATCGCTACCATATTACTTCAATTTGATATTAAAAAATTTATATTGATATCTAAATTCAAAGACTTTTTGGCTTTTTAATTCTTTGTCTGGTGACTTACTTTAATTTCAAAAAATCTGATTTATTGCTAAGTCTGTTTCAACTTATGAAGTAATTTTTGTGGATTTGACTGTTGGAGTGAAGTGCAATAACTACAAAATTATAAATTATCAATGAATTAAGCACGACGTCAATATTTGAACTGACACACAGTAATGTCATTACCAATACATCTAAGTTTCTCAAATTTAAACAAAGTGTAACTTTTTAAAATGTCGGGATATTGAGGTTCATCATTACATTGATTGAATCTGAGGCTATATATAGACATTGGGATCAATATCTTAAGGGGTATCTTAAGATATATCTAAAAAGACAAGTTATATTCCACAAAAATTCACAGACGGTTTCTAAAAAGAATAAAAAAAAAATTAATGAATGTTTAATTTGGAAAATATTGAAAGAAAGAAATATGGTGCACCCGGCGCGATTCGAACGCGCGACCCTCGGCTTCGGAGGCCGATACTCTATCCAACTGAGCTACGGGTGCATGTATAAAATTTACATGTTCTACATTGATGCAAGTTAAAAACGCGTCTACTTAGCCCCACAGACTTCGTTTTATACTATGGATTAAGTCAGTGCTTTTTTGACGCAGCACCTAACTAAACACATCTTTAAACAGGCCTAGTTTTCGTAGTGCTGAATTGTAACACTCATCTATAACATATTTTTGATTAACCTAAATGTTACTTCAAAGTACAACATTGCCATCGCTTGTTGCAGCGAGGGCCGATTCTAATGAAAATCTCTAGGTTTTCCAATGTTATTTGAATTTATTCCTCAATTGGTTAGCCTCCATTTACAAATGTAAACGTTGACCCTGAGTGGCAAGTACGAATTTAAACCCTAGAATATTGGCTTGGTCGAGTTGTTGTTTAATTTGTTCTCTAGGAGCAAGCCCGTTTTTCATGGAGTATTTGATATGGCTAATAATCACTTGTAGGTCTTTTATTTTTGATTTGTCGTCAATCAACGTATGAAATTGTGTGAGCTCTTGCATTAACCATTTTGGAGTGAGATGGCCAAATAATAGGTTGTCAGGTTGTTGATTGGTGAAGGACACTTCTATGACTAAAGCCCGTAAGTGTTTGTTTTTAAGTTGCTGAGCCAAATGTTGCCATAGTACTCTGAGCTTGCCTTGTTTTTCGACTTGGTCCGGTCCGGTGTCACCTAAATATACAAACAAATCTTGGTCTTTTTCTATGACAAAAGCGGTGGATTCTAAAGGGTGACTAAGACTAAATGCGGTTACTTTTAATGAGGTGTCGGTAATGGTCTGACTTTGCTTGGGAATGAGATCAACAAGTTGATATTTGTTTAGGCGTGGGGGTAACCCTTTGTTAGTAAAGTTAGCCCATGCTTTCCAGTTAAAATAGGTGTCTATCAGGGTCTGATTCACTGATGGCAGTGCGTATATGGGCTTAGCACTGTCCTCAGGAGATGAAATCAATAAACCTGCTACATGGTCTAAGTGCCCATGGCTTATCAAATAACCTTTTATATGCTGACGTATAATATTGCCTGTGGTGCCCCACTGCGGATCTTGAGTAATTGTTAAATCATCAAAAGCATTATGTTGCTGAGCAATGTTTATTCCGTTCACTAACGTGCCCGCATCTAAGCTAATATAATGTTGTTCATTTATGCCACGTAATAAAAAAGCACTCAAGTTACCGTCTTGAATACCCCCTTTGTCACCCAACACCACTAGTTCAAAAGCAGGTTTTTTTGTACTTGTTTTACTGATTGTATTATCGGCCTGTAGCTGTCCGCTGAACAAAATAATCAGCCAGCTCAAACACAGTAGTTGTATGGCGAACATTCGCCCAGTCATGTTATTTTTCTGCAAGAAATTTATTACCTAATGACATACCTTGTTTATACAATTGTAATGCTTGAATATGATTATCTTGTGATTCTTTAATAGTAGCCATAAGCATTAAATCTTCTTGGCGGTTACCCAATTTAATAGCTTTACTGAGTGCTTTTTCAGCTAGCACCTTGTCGTTTGAGTTGTGCGCGATATGCCCTAAAGCGGAAAACAAATCTACATTCAAGTCATCTTGTTTCAGCCAGCCCTCCAGTTTTTTAATAGCTACCGCAGGATTAGGTAATTTAATTTGTTTAAACAGCGGTATCAAAAGTGGATGAGGAACAGACTTTTGATATTCTACCAAGGCTTCTGACGCGTCTGTATGCATGCCTTGCTCAATCAGCTGTTGGATATAAGCTGATTGTTGCGCAGGCTCCTTACGTGTGGCTCGTGATAACGCCTGCCAATTTTGTTTAAGTTGACTCGCACCCTCTTTACTGGCGACTTCAGCAAAGTGCCCTTTTGATGCTTGTTGCATCAAAGATTCGTAGTCACTACCTAGGGCTTTTTTCCAAATTTTGAGTTTGTCCTGCAATTCTTGCCATTTACCTGCCTGGCCTAATGCTTGTGCCCAGAGTTTTAATACAGCAGTTTGTGTTTGTTGTTTTTCACTTAAATTATGAATAAGTGTTATCGCTTCGTCTGACTGACTATTTTGTAAAGCATCACGAATTAAAAACAAATTAGCTGCTAATGCAGATTTTTTGTAAGTGGTCGCCATATGCCAATACCTTTTTGCTTGTTCCGGTCGGCCCAGTTGTACTTCGGCTTCAGCGGCGGCTAATAAATTGATCCCATCAAAGTCTTCATTAGTGATTTTGTTCAAGTTTTCTCTGGCAAGTAGATAATTCGTTTCAGCCAAGGCTATTAATCCGGCGGTAAAGGCTTTTTGCTTTTTACGATCTCCCCAATTACCTAACCAATTCCGCGAACCGGAAGCGGCGGCTAGTGAGGATTTTACAATAAGGTTAACTAACATTAAGCCAATAAAAATAGCGATCAATGACAAGCTGAGTGACCATACATTCATCTCAGCTACCCAGCCGTTAAATTCGACCATCACATAACCACTGTCGTCAAACATCATCGCGACAACAACTAAGGTGATCAGTAAAATAATCAGTACAAGGAAAACTCTAATTAGCTGGCTCATGATTAGTTATTTCCGTTAACAAAACGTCTATTTAAGCGTTGTTCGATTATATCTTGCAACGGCGCAGAGACATCGAACTGCTCAGGATAGGATTGTTCAAACTCTGTCTGTTGCAAGTTACTCAGGCTGTTAGTGAACTGACTCACTTTATCTTTTTCAGTATCAAAGGACTCTATCAATAATCTAAAGGCAGTTTGTAACGACTGCTGATAAAGCGTTGTGTTTTCTTTCAATACTGCAACTTGTGCTTGCATCAAGGCGAACTTAAGTTGCTCTTTGGATAACCATTGTTGCTGTTCAGTCATAAAAGGTTTGATTTCAGTAGTAATTTTTTTAAAACTAAAAAAGTTTTTTGTTGCCTCTCGCCAGTTACGAGCAAAATTGGAGCGCCAATCATCGATAGAGTCTGTGACAGTTTCATCAACTACTTCTGCCTCAGGTCTTTTAAAGAAGGCTAAAGGCAAGTTATCTACTTGTTTGAGCATGGCACCTAAGGCTAATGCAATAGAGCTAGTTGAAACCTGATTAACTTGCTGCAGGTTTTGTAAGTCCGCTGCAAGCCTTGCCCGAAGTGGTAACAAACTGGGGTCGTCCAAGTCTTGAATACGACTATCGGCAGACTGTAACATCATGATGGCCGTTTTTACGTCATGTTCTAACCAAAGCTTACGCCCTGCCATACGGATTAAGTAATCGGCTTCTGCCAATAACCAATCAGCAGGTCTTCTGCCCGATACATCCGCCAAATTACTCTGATTAGTTTGTGCTTGCGCACTAGTGAGCTGAAGTTGTTCAATCAAACTTGCAATACTGGCCTGTATAGCCTGATTTTGTTGTTCCAAATCACCTTTCGCTAACTGGTTAGAAGCAATAGATACAGCGATATCATCTTGCTGCTCAAGCATACTAGCTTGCTGTTGCTCTATGCTCGTTTGCTGAGAGGCTAAAACAGAAGCTTGTTGCTGACTTTGTGTTTGCCACTGCAGCCATGCCCAATAAGCAGTGCCGATAATAACAATCAGTATCAATAAGTTAATCAAAGTGAAAAACCATAACACACCGGTCTTTCCTGTCGTACCATTAGACGCTTTACTGGGAGGAGAGGCAGCCGCAGATTTGTTACTTTTATCGCTCGTTTTTTTCACTAAGGGATCGCCAAGTGTGGTGGTTGCTTTGTCTACTTGTTTACTTGTTGCTGTGACAGCCTGTTCTTTTTTTTCTGAGGTACTAGCCGTCTTTTCTTTCGATAGTTGTTTTTCCAACTCTGCAAGTTTTACTTCATCTGACGGGGTTAATTTGTCCTGACTATCTGCCATTTAATACTCCGAAGAATGTCTCGCGCGGGTAACCAACTGTTGTGCGCATTGAATAAGAGCCTGATCACTGGCATCACGGCTTATGTCTATCTGGGTAACGCCCAGTTTAGATGCTATTTCTGCGGTTCGTTGACTAACTACTATCCAGTTTAATGTTTGCAGCCAATTCACGTCAAAATAATCAAATGCTGCCTGGATAACCTCACCACTTGTAGCAATAATGCAACGAATTTGCGCCGCGCGCCAGTCTTGTGTGGAAACAGGCGAGTCTAATTTGACTCGTTTATACACCTCCCACTCTACGACTTTGGCACCTCGGGTGGTCAAAATGTCACGGAGTAGTTCCCTACCACCAAAACCTTTCATAACAATGACACTTTTATTAACAACATCATTAAGTTGAGGAAGGGCAAGCAGGCCCTCTGTTCTGGCTTCTTGTGGAACAACAACAGCAAGACCTGCCTTGTGTAAAATGCGTCCTGTACTGGCACCAACAGCAAAGAAGCAGACATTACGTGGCCATTGGTTTTTCATCAACACACATTGCTGAGCGGCGACTGTGCTTGTTACTATGACGTAAATATTTTGCTCAATAAGGCTCCACAATTCAGATATTTTTGCAGGTAATTGCCCAATAGCGTCATCATCCACAACCGTATCAATCAGACCACATGCCACTGCAGATAAGTTTGCCTGTCTGAATGCTTGCACGCTGGCTTGGCATTTTGCTTGGGGCCTAAGGAGTAAAAATGTCACAAACTAATCGGCTTGCAAAGCACTGAGGATCTCCTCCGCCCCTTGGTCAAGCAGCAGTTCTGCAACATGTTTGCCCAACTGTTCGGCATTTTCTAGAATGTCGGTTTGTTTTGCATGTAACATCACTTTACCGTCCACTGAACCAACCAGACCACGTAAAGTAATATATTGGCCATTTAACTCGGCAAAACTACCAATAGGTACTTGGCAGCCACCATTTAATTTAGCGTTCATAGCCCTTTCTGCTCTTATCCTGATAGATGTTTCAAGGTGATTTAAAGGTGCTAACAGCGCAATTAAATCGGCATCATCGTTACGGCATTCTATGCCCACCGCGCCCTGTCCTACAGCGGGTAATGATAATTCAGGTTGCATCTCTGATTGGATCCGCTCGCGCATACCTAATCGGATCAGACCTGCCGCAGCCAAAACAATAGCGTCATATTGACCCGCATCTAGTTTAGCTAATCGGGTATTCACATTGCCGCGCAAATCTTTAATCACTAAATCAGGTCTGTACCTACGAAGTTGGCACTGACGTCTCAAGCTAGATGTTCCTACCACAGCATTTAATGGTAATTCTTCGAGTGAATTAAAATGATTAGATACAAATGCATCAAAAGGATTTTCACGTTCACAAATGGCATGTAGACCAAATCCATCAGGAAAAGCAATGGGCACGTCTTTCATAGAATGCACTGCGATATCAGCCCGGCCTTCCGTCATTGCCACTTCTAGTTCCTTTATAAATAAACCTTTACCACCAATTTTAGCTAATGGGGTATCTAAAATTTTGTCACCCTGGGTGCTCATAGGCACAAGTTCTACTTGTAAATTGTTATGGGCGTTAAGTAACGCCGCTTTAACGTATTCAGCTTGCCACAAAGCTAAGGCACTTTTGCGTGTGGCGATACGGATAATGCGTGTTGACATAAAACTTCCTTAACAAAAAATAACGATATCTATGTTATCAGAAACATAACTGCTGCGAGTGCTTGGCTAAAGACAAATTTCGAGTAAAAGTAAAAATTGTCCTAGAATTTTTTAGGATCCCGTTTTACCCACTTCGACCGCGCCATTTAACAAATAAAATCTTCAACCAAGGAATGACTTTATAGTTTGATTTTTTACATGGTGTGTTTTTGCGAATGCGATAACTAGGCGCAGTAATATTTACCCCAACCTTAGCTGATTTTAACAGGTTCAATAAATAGGGCTTCGAATTATCCGGGGGAGCAAGTTTTGAGTAGTTCAGTGCGAAAACCTGTGACGATATAACTATTTGGCTCAACTACTTTGAAGCAGCACGCAAATAATGTGTGTTGGTTTTATTGTGTCTTATTTGTCTTATATCACTCGCAAAAAAATCGGCGTTATAACCCCAACAACCTACTGAACGCGGCGCTTACTTGCTTCAAAGTAATAACTGACTAACGTTAAGACATCTTGTCAGTAGCTTAGAACACTTTTTTAGTAATAAAAAAAACCGAATTAACGGGCTTATAGTTTTATAAAATAAATTAAAGACTGAGGTATTTTCTAACGTTAGTAATTTTAGGATAATTTTTATCTGCAGAAACAATGTCTGCTTGCAGGGTTTCAAACCATTCCTGTTGCACCTTTTTGTTATAGTTCAGATACAACTTCCCATCCTCGATATGCCATACATCAGGATCTATCCCAGCAGTTTTTCCACCAGCCATGGCCCATGCGCAATAACCACCGTATTGCGCTGCATACATGTCAGGGTTTTGTTTAAACAAGTCTAAATTTTGTTGACTGCCAAAACGCCAGTTGGCATCACGCCACAAGAATTGAAATTTTTCGTTACCTTCCACTGGTTTACCTTGGGTAAAATAGGCAACAGTGTCATAACCATCTATCGCGGTATCGTTAAATATTCCTGTGCTCACTGCATCATTAAGCGCAAAAGCGGGTGATGTAAAAAATGTAAAAACAACAACACTTAGGTGTTTGGCAAACTTATTCATTTATTTCTCCGTCTAACAATATTGATAATCATGCTGAACTAAACCGGATAAAGTGGAATATTCTTTCACAAAAAAAATTGGATAAGGAAATCGACCATAACAATAATTAATTACGGGCCCATTTTCGAAGATTAAAAGTTGGTATTGGTGTTTTAAGCAAAGGCTTGATGAGTGTTTGTGCACGGATTATGGCGACGCGGCCAAGCTGTCAGGGTTTAAGTTGAATATCATTGGCACATTGAGGTACTTATTTTGACTGAGGTTTTAAGCATTCATCCACAAAACGCAATTACGCTAGCGTCCCCGTGTCAATTATGATGGCGATGCTGACCTAAGCTCAGTAATCATTCAATATTAATAGGTTCCATAGCTATACAGACCATATTTTTTTATTCTGCAAGCTACCAAGTCTTGATATGGTTTTATAAATTTTTCTCACGCACTTTCCATGCTAGACAAGTGTCTTATATCGAAAAAATCCTACATTTATGATCTCAGTGTCAATTTATACACCGCCACTAAAATCAAAAAGTGTAGGACATCATCACATGAATCAACATAGTTTTTCTTGTAACCAGCTTGAAATATCATCTAACTGTTGCGAACACACATTATGTTGCATCGCATATTCATGCCAAGTTGCTTGATATCCGTTACTTTCCAACACTTTAAACGCGGTGTTGCCCATAAACAGTGGTACTACATCATCATGGGTACCGTGTGCTACAAATATGGGAGTGTTTTTGTTCGCATCGTGTGCCTCAGCACTAAGCTTTTCTGGCTCACTCATATAACTCGACATAGACATCACACCGGCTAAGGGTTTTTCGAAGCGCGTGCCTAAATTCAGAGCAATAACGCCACCTTGCGAAAAGCCCGCCAAAACAATTTTATTCGCCGGAATACCTTGGGAGATTTCTTTTTCAATTAAATCGGCGACTAATTCGGATGATTCTTTCACACCTTGACTATCTGCTCTGTTATTAAAATCCAAGCTGGTAATGTCATACCAAGCACGCATTGTCATACCATTATTGATGGTCACAGGTCGCATGGGTGCATGCGGAAAAACAAACCGAATACCCAGTTCACTAGGTAATTTTAAGTCGGGCACAATAGGGGCAAAGCCATTACCTGAGTCCCCTAAGCCATGAAGCCATATGACTGTGGCTTTTGCCTGACTTTTAGGGTTCACTTCAACATAGGGTAAAGCGTGTTCGCTCATAGACGTTATCTCATTGGGTTATTGGCTTATTTTCTTAGAGTAATAGCTTCTTCAGCTTGTTTAGACACCGCGGCGTCCAAAAACGACCAAAATTCCACCCCTGTGCGTTCGTCTATCCATTGGTCGTCTTGAAAGCTAAAATGATGGCCATTAAATTTAGTCGCTACCCATAACTGCTGTAAGGGAGGCTGTTTGTTAATAATGATTTTTGTACCATTAATGAAAACCATTGTGAGTATACTGCTTGCTGACTCATAATCGATATCGACTTCACATTCGTCGAGCATTTCTTCAATGTCGATTAACAGGTCATCGGTCATTTGATGATATTGGCTATCGTTCATATTGCTTTCACCCGTTTAATTATCTGATAGTAGAATTTAATGATTGTTTTATCACCGGTCTACTGCGACATATTTCATGCAATAAGATTATGCTAACATTGCTAATCATTAGCGACATAATAATTAATCACTAAAAGATAAAAAAATGCCTCAAACCCTTGGAAATTTATTTATATTGGCAGCGCCATCTGGTGCCGGAAAATCAAGTTTGATAAAAGCGCTGTTAGAAAAACACCTTTCTTCAGACGCGCATAATAATGCTATGCAGGTATCTGTATCACATACCACGCGGGCATCACGACCCGGTGAAATTGACGGAGTGCATTACCATTTTGTGGGTCGCACAGAATTTGAAGCACTGATTGAACAAGGCGCTTTTTTTGAACATGCAGAAGTATTTGGTAATTATTACGGTACGTCAAAGGTAGTTATAGAGCAGACTCTTCGACAAGGCATCGATGTGTTCCTTGATATCGACTGGCAAGGCGCACGTCAGGTAAAAGCACAAATACCCGATACTGCGACCATTTTTGTTGCTCCACCTTCAAAAGAAGAACTAAAAAGACGTTTGACCGAGCGGGGGCAAGACTCAACCGAGATCATCGAGCAACGTATGACCAAAGCTGTGTCGGAAATATCTCATTACCATGAATTCGATTTTATTGTGGTGAACGATAACTTTTCTGCCGCATTGTCTGAGCTAGATGCGATAGTGACCACTCGCCGCTTACGCAAAGAAAAACAGATTATTCGGCACCAGCAGTTGTTTGATAATTTATTGGGATCATAATTACAGTTTTACGATCATTTATAGTTCAAATAGCTTTTAAACTGCTACGTTAGCCAGTACACTATGCGACCTTTTTTCAATATTACCCCCGACGGAGATCATTATGGCCCGCGTAACAGTTGAAGATGCTGTAGATAAAATTGGCAACCGATTTGATTTGGTTTTAGTGGCTGCTCGTCGTGCTCGCCAAATTGCTATTGAAGGCAAAGAACCTCTAGTAGAACGTGGCACAGATAAGCCCACCGTAATTGCACTTCGTGAGATTGAACTTGGTTTAGTGACTGCTAGTACGTTGGAAGCTGAAAATGTGCGTGATCAACAAGCACAAGATCAAGCTGAATATGCCTCTGTAGCAAATATTCTACAAGAATAAAAATTCTGACTGTTTTCATGAATTTTTTAGCGGCTTTTCATCAATCTGATGTTTAGCCGTTGGCTTCCCACCGAATTCCCCGTATTGTTAACACATCTACTATTTTATAAGTGTTTAGTGTGTATCTTTTTGAAGGTTTAAAACAAAAGCTTGAAGTTTATCTACCGCCCGACAAAGTAGCGGATACTCAGCGAGCCTTCATTTTAGCCAGAAACGCTCATAGTGGACAAATGCGTTCCAGTGGTGATCCTTACATTACTCATCCTGTCGCTGTAGCTGGCATCCTTGCTGACATGCGCCTTGACCATGAAACCTTAATGGCAGCTTTATTACATGATGTAATCGAAGACACTCATCACAATAAAGCAGATTTAAGTGCACAGTTTGGTGAAACAGTTGGTGAACTGGTTGAGGGAGTAAGCAAACTAGAAAAGATCCACTTCAGTAGCAGCCAAGAAGCTCAAGCTGAAAACTTTAGAAAGATGATGATGGCGATGGTTCAGGATATTCGAGTCATTCTGATTAAATTAGCTGATCGCACCCACAACATGCGTACTTTGGGTTCGTTACGTCCCGATAAACGTCGTCGTATCGCTCGCGAAACATTAGAAATATATGCTCCTATAGCCCATCGCTTAGGCATTCACGAAATCAAAAATGAACTTGAAGAATTAGGTTTTCAAGCTATGTATCCGTTGCGATACAGGGCGCTAGGCGGCGCAGTTAGACAGGCCCGTGGTAACCGCAAAGAAGTCATAGAGAATACTCGTAAAGAAGTGGAAACACGTTTAGCCGCTGTTGGCTTAAATGCGATCGTCACAGGGCGCGAAAAACATCTGTATTCGATTTATCGCAAGATGAAAAACAAAGAATTGATGTTCAATGAAGTGATGGATATTTACGCGTTTAGAGTGGTAGTAGACTCTGTCGATCATTGTTATCGCGCTTTAGGTGCGATGCATGGTTTGTATAAACCAATCGAAAGCCGTTTTAAAGACTATGTGGCTATTCCCCGAACGAATGGTTATCAATCATTGCATACTTCGCTTATTGGTCCTCACGGTATCCCAGTTGAAATACAAATTCGTACCCAAGCAATGGACCAAATGGCTGACAAAGGTGTCGCCGCTCATTGGTTATATAAAGATAGCAAAGATAATAATGACACAACTGCCCAGGTGCGAGCACGTAAATGGATGCAGTCATTAATAGAGTTGCAACAAAGCGCCAGTTCATCCTTCGAATTCGTCGAAAATGTGAAGACAGATTTATTCCCCGATGAAATTTATGTATTCACCCCAAATGGTCGCATTATTGAATTACCTTTAGGTGCGACTGCAGTCGATTTTGCTTATGCGGTGCATACCGATGTCGGTAATTCATGTGTAGGTGTAAAAGTAGAAAGACGCACATTTTCATTGAGCAAACCATTAGAAAATGGACAATCAGTTGAAATTATCACCTCGCCCAGAGCCAAACCTAATGCAAATTGGCTAAATTTTGTGGTCAGCGCTAAGGCTCGTTCACATATTCGCCAATATTTGAAAACCCAACGCTCTGAAGAAGCCGTGACTATGGGCACTCGTCTTCTTAGACATGCCTTAGGCAGCGTGAAACTAGATAAAGTACCTCAAGAAGATATTGAACGCGTCGTAATGGAAACTAAACATAACAGTTTCTCAGAGTTGTTAGCGGATATAGGGTTAGGTAACGAACTCAGCGCAATAGTCGCTAGGCGCTTGTTAGGTGAAAATACTGACTTATCTGATAAACAAAGTAAGGTAGCGATTCGTGGCACGGAAGGTTTATTAGTGTCCTACTCGCGCTGCTGCCATCCTATCCCTGATGACGAAATTGTGGCAGTGTTAAGTCCAGGCCGTGGCATGGCGATCCACCAAACGGGTTGCAGTAACATTCGCAGGTTAAGTAGAGAAGAACCCCACCGAGTGTTAGTTATGCAATGGGGTGATGATGTACTCGGTAATTTTAATGCCGCGTTGCGCATCGAATTAGTTAACCATCAAGGCACCTTGGCGACATTGACTAACACTGTTGCGAGTTGTGGTTCAGACATTGTTGGGTTACAAACTGAAGAGAAAGTAAGCAACGTTTATTATATTGATATCGAGCTAACTATCAAAAACCGTCTACAACTGGCCAACGTTATGCGTAAAATCCGAACCATGCCAGAAGTACAACGGGTATCTAGGCATAGTCAAGCAAAGCAGAATTAGGGATTTCCTTAGTTCACTTATCCATATACATATACACATATACAAAGGTTATTATTATGTCAAAGTCCGTTATTCATACCGACAAGGCGCCACAAGCTATCGGCACTTATAGCCAAGCGATTAAGAGCGGCACCACAATTTATATTTCAGGACAAATTCCCCTGGTACCAGAAACTATGCAGATCATTTCTGAAGACTTTTCTGAGCAGTCCCATCAAGTATTCAAAAATATACGAGCAGTATGCGAAGCAGCTGGTGGCTCAACCAAACATCTTGTAAAAGTAAATATATTTCTAACTGATTTATCTAATTTTGCCATCTTAAATGAAATAATGAGTCAGTATTTTATCCAGCCTTATCCAGCCAGGGCAGCAGTTCAAGTCAGCGCTTTGCCCAAAGGCGTACAAATTGAAATAGACGGTGTGATGGAGCTACCTGAGTAATTTATTGCTCAGGGTTTAGATACTCCTTTTATGCCATCAGATACCTTTATGTCCCCCGAGCGTTATGCTCGGATCAGACAATTTCTTAGCCTACGTCAACCCAGCCTAACCTTATGTTTAGAACAACTGCATAAGCCGCATAATGTCTCTGCCATTGTGCGCAGTTGTGATGCCGTAGGTGTATATGAAGTGCACGCAGTTTGGGATAAGAAACCACAAATCCGCAAAAGCACCGCTATGGGCAGCGAAAACTGGGTGTATACCAAACAACATTCGTGTATTGAAGACGCGGTTGGTCATTTAAAGAAACAAAACATGCAGGTACTGGTCACAAACTTGTCCGATAACGCAGTGGACTTTCGTGAAATCGACTACACCCAACCAACAGCTATTATTCTAGGGCAAGAAAGACATGGTGCTACCGAAGAGGCGGTAAAAGTAGCGGATCAAGATATCATTATTCCTATGGTGGGCATGGTGCAATCCCTAAACGTTTCAGTGGCCGCAGCCCTAATTTTATACGAAGCTCAGCGACAAAGAAAGCTAGCGGGCATGTATGATATTCAACAATTAACTGAGCGAGACTGTCAAAAAGTGCTGTTTGAAGGGGGGTTTCCTAGACTCCGAGAAGTATGCGATCGCAAAGGGTTATCGTACCCACATATCAATAAAAATGGGCATATTGACGAAGATGAATCTTGGTGGCAACAGATAATGTTTTCTAAAAAACTGTAAGCAACCCCGTTTAGCGCCCAGCATATTAATCAATAACGACGGGGGACATTAGCTTATGTTTACAAAAAAGGCGCGAAAAATAACATCGATTATCAATGTGCACCAACAGCAATAAAGCAACCTCAAAACGTGCCTCTATTTTTGACCAGAAAACAGACCTAAGGGAATACATCACCATATTAGTTACATTCATAGATTGGCAATAATAATTTGAAATGTAACACCTAGGTTACGGTTCTAATCTGTTTATACATACAAACCCAATTTGACTTATTTAGCCATAACTAAGAGACCTCCTATGAAATTTTTGAAAATCGGATTAACGTTATTCGTATTAATACTTGCGTTACAAACTCATGCATTAGACAGAACCCAAATAGCTGACACGGCAGAAAACGTCACACCGCTATTAATTGGTCAAACAGTACCTAACAGCACATTACAAACTGTTGATGGTGATCCGGTGAGTCTTAAAGCTTTAACTATGCAAAAGCCAACAGTATTAATTTTTTATCGCGGCGGTTGGTGTCCTTATTGTAACCGTCAACTGGCTGGTTTAAAGGATATCGAGGGGCAACTCGACGAGTTAGGTTATCAAATTTTAGCTATTTCTCCTGAAACACCCGCTCAATTACAACAGCAAAAGTTACAAACCAAATTTTCAGTTAGATTATTAGCTGATCCTGACTTAGAGGCCATCAGTGGTTTTGGTATTGGCTTTTATGTACCAGACGAACAACGCACTTCATACAAATCAAAGTGGAACATCAGCTTAACCAGCGATAAAACCTCAGGAACAGCAGTGTTACCTGCACCTGCGGTTTTTATTTTGGATACCAAGGGCAAGGTGCTATTTAGTTACGTTAACCCAGATATTAAAACCCGCATCTCGCCAGAGTTACTTTATCAAGCTGCGAGATTGTCTTTATAGAAGATATTATGATGTTTAGTGAGTCGATATCATTCGACTCACTAAACATTGCGTAATTTTGTTAAATCTTCGAGTATACTCAAACATATAAATTTGTGATGACTCGGACCTATATTTGTTAGCTACTGTGACTACCCCTGTATATCGATATAACTCATCAAAACTAGCGTGTTGGTTATGAAAGGCCTAGCCCAGACATCCGTCACTGAACTAAAAGGTGTGGGCGCCAAAGCAGCGGAAAAACTAGCGAAGTTAGCCATTGTTTCTGTGCAAGACTTACTGTTTCATTTGCCTCATAGGTACGAAGACCGCACACGCATTTATCCCATCTCAGAATTACAACCTCATCTGCATACCAGTATTCAGGGTGAAGTGATGTCATGTGATATTCAATTTGGTCGTAAACGTATGTTGGTAGCTAGGTTAAGTGATGGCACAGGTACAGTAACGTTGCGGTTTTTTCATTTTTCCGCAGCACAAAAAAGTAATCTTGAAGTAGGCAGTACCGTTCGCTGTTTTGGTGAGGTAAAGGCTGGGAAATATGGTCTAGAAATCATGCACCCAGAGTATAAATCCATAGATCTCGATAATCCCCTCGCGATGCAAGAGTCACTCACACCTGTTTATCCTGCCACTGAGGGTATGAAACAAATTACACTGCGTAATTTAAGCGAGCAAGCACTAAAACTTTTGAACAAAGGTGGTCTAGCTGACTTACTACCAGAAGGTTTATACCAACATCAAATTGGTTTAGTTGAAGCCTTACATTTAGTCCACCGACCGCCACCTGATGTGACCTTGTCGTTATTTGAAGAAGGTAAACACCCGGCTCAGCAACGTTTAGTTATGGAAGAGTTATTAGCACACCACCTGAGTGTATTAGAGGTGCGTCAACAAAGTCAGCAACAAGCAACATTTCCTATCAAACCGAATACTAATTTTCTTAATCAATTTTTGAAAAATTTGCCCTTTAAGCCAACGGGTGCACAACAACGTGTCGTTGCTGAGATACAACATGATATGCAACAAAATTGTCCTATGATGCGCTTGATACAAGGCGATGTAGGATCAGGTAAAACTATAGTCGCTGCGATGGCAGCATTATCAGCAATCGGCAGAGGCTATCAAGTGGGACTTATGGCGCCCACTGAATTATTAGCTGAACAACATTTCAATAATTTTCGGCAGTGGTTTGAACCATTAGGTATCGAAGTAGGCTGGTTAGCAGGAAAGTTAAAAGGTAAAGTCAGAGAAAAAGTGTTGGCTCAATTAGCCAATAATGAAGTAAAAATGTTAGTTGGCACACACGCTATTTTTCAAGAAGCTGTTGTTTTTTCATCCTTGGCTTTAGTGATTGTTGATGAACAACATCGCTTTGGTGTACAGCAACGCTTGGCGTTACGTGAAAAAGGTGTATCTCAAGGCGCATTTCCTCATCAGTTAATTATGACTGCCACACCTATTCCGCGCACACTCGCTATGACAGCCTATGCAGATTTAGATACCTCAATTATTGATGAATTACCACCGGGTAGAACACCCGTAAAAACGGTAGTTTTACCTGATAACCGCCGTGATGAAGTGATTAGTCGAGTTCGTGACGTCAGTGTTAAGCAAGGCAGACAAACCTATTGGGTGTGTACATTAATCGATGAGTCTGAGTTTCTACAAAGCCAAGCCGCAGAAGATACTGCGATATTATTACGTAGCGCATTGCCAGAACTTAAAGTGGGCTTAGTACATGGCAGACTTAAATCTGATGAAAAACAACAAATCATGGCAGATTTTAAAGCAGGTAAGCTGGACTTGTTGGTAGCCACTACCGTGATTGAAGTAGGTGTCGATGTCCCTAATGCTAGCCTGATGATAATAGAAAACCCAGAACGTTTAGGACTTGCGCAATTACACCAACTACGTGGACGTGTGGGTCGTGGCTCGATAGAAAGCCACTGTGTACTGATGTATCAAAGCCCTTTATCCAAGACCGCAAACAAACGATTATCTGTTCTCAGACAGTCCAACGACGGTTTTTATATTGCCCAGCAAGACCTTGAAATTCGCGGCCCTGGTGAGTTGTTAGGTACCAAACAAACTGGATTAGCTGATTTGAAAATTGCTGACCTCATTCGTGATGCTGATCTTATCCCTCAAGTACAAAATATTGCTAACCATTTATGGGATCAATATCCAGCAAACGCTCAAGCCATAGTGAATCGTTGGTTAGGTAACAAAGAGCATTATGGCCATGCTTAATACTGTTATGTTTGACGCTGTTATAAATAGTGTACCCGTCACTGTCCCAACGCATGCGGATATAGAATTAATTCTATTGGCACAACAAATTGCGACAAAGTGGGGGCTAAATTATAGTGCTAATATCGACTCAGGTTTAGCGCTAGTGCAACAAATGTCTCACTTAGAGCTCCGTCAATTAGACGAACCCAAAGTAGGGGCAGTCAAAGTCGACTTTGCATCAGATGCACTTACGTTCAGACGTTTACATGGCGGCGGTAAAAAAGAAGCGATTGCTAGAGCTATTGGTTTAAAGGGTAAAGACAGCCTGCACGTTCTAGATGCAACAGCGGGCTTGGGACGAGATGCATTTGTACTTGCCAGTTTAGGTTGTGTAGTTGATATGATTGAACGCTCTCCTGTCGTTGCTGCGTTACTGCAAGATGGATTAAAAAGAGCGGCTTGTGATACTCAATTGAGTGCTTGGATGCCAGCAAAAATGCAATTATTCCATGGTATAGCAGTAGAATTATTGACTGATTGGTCCCATAAAAAACCAGACGTGGTGTACCTTGATCCTATGTTTCCTCATCGTAAAAAAAACGCAGCAGTTAAAAAAGAAATGCGTTTATTTCAACAGTTACTTGGGCCAGATGAGGACGCAGACCTATTACTTAAACCGGCTTTAGCACTAGCAAAAAAACGGGTAGTGGTAAAACGCCCATCTGGGGCTCCATTTTTAGCAGGCAAAAAACCACACATTGAAATGTTGGGCAAAGCCAATCGCTTTGATGTTTATCTTATTCAAAATATAAAAAAATAAGGGGTTTTTCGCTCTACTAACAAGCAATTGTGCAACACCAAAAACACTATGGAATGACTGCATCACTTATTCAAAGTAAAAGTAAAATGATAGCTTTATTTTGTGTTCTCCTAAATACAGCTTCTCTGGTTCACATTGCTAAATATCTGACTAAGTTAACAGATCAACTTCCAACAGATTATATCTTAAAAATAAAGACGACAAACATCGGTTTAATAGACGACACCCAAGGCCAAGGAATACGCTGAATGATGCACACTATTTTCGCCACAATTGGCTTTCAAAGCCCAATGGTTGGATGAAAATAACCCAGTAGCATCAGAAAATATCTGAGATAGCTCATTATGAACAATCGATCCCTTAGGCATAAAAATGACGTCTTGAGTTACAAAAAAAGCGACCCGCTAGTTGGTTAAAAGAATCATTTTCAAATTAGTAGCCCAAATAAGAAACCGCTTAATGTGATAAATATAGTGTATTCATTTAACCTTTCATTTGCTTAACCTTTATTGGACTAGCAGGGCAGCCATCTTGACCCAATTGACTCATCGCATCGTGTAATACTTGCTGGTAAACGTGTTAAAAGATCTATAAAAAGTCATCTATTTTATGTTCGTCAGCCAAGAATAAGTACAAGTAACAGAAAGACAAAATCTGTCTCAAAATCATCAACCACAACTCGACCAATAGCCGTATTAAATATATTTTAAAGCCCAGGTAGTCACAGTAATGTGACGATTTAATGATCTCTAACGTTCGGCTTATGCAAATAAAACCTTTTCTGCCACTAAATATTATCTATAAAACGTTACTTTATGATAAAAAATCGTAGTGCTAACAACCAAGCAGATCTTTACTGTTTATGAACAGATTAAATTATTCTTGCTCCGATACTTCCATAAATTTTTTTGTCCTTTAAGAAAAGATTATTTTGTTTTCTAATTTTGGAAATCGGCCTAACATGCATAAATATACACACACTGTTTTCAATCACCCCTTTTTTGGACTAAGTAATGAGCAAAAACTTTCATTTTAAAAAAAATGATGATGAGACAATCAATGGTGCTGAAAAGCATAGATTTAACGCTGAATACAGCGATGAATTAAAACTTAATTCACAAAAAAGTAAAAAAAAATCAAAACTAAGAGCCGAAGAAAGACTTAGCCATTTTGGCGATTTACATTAATAAATTGTCAACGATCCACAATAAGATGAAAAAATTATCGTTAACTTTATATCTATTGTTATCAGTAATTCTAGCTGATGAGCACCTTCTACCAAAAAATAACTGAGTATCAAACTCATATAATATTTCACTATTTTGGCAAATGAAGATGGTACCGAGGGCAAAGATTTAAAGTATTTATGTTGGAATGTATAAACGAATAATCAGAGTTAGAAACTTATTAACCCATCTTCAAGCTGAGCTAACTTCAATACCAAAATACCTTAAAATAAAGTCATCTTGGTAGTTTTATTTTTTTACCCGTTGAACAAACACTTCAATAAATTGCCCTAACTTATTATTTTTTGTTTGTTTCAAATATATTAGATAACACTTAACAGATAGTGGCGCTAAAGAATTAAGCATCACTAATTCATCATTATCAACCAAAAATCGCGCGATTTCCTCAGGTAAAATAATGGCACTTTTATTAGTAGAAAGGTAATTTAAAGCCACTTGCAGCGAACCCGTTCGGATCCCGGCATTTTTTATATCTGGATAACTTTTTTCTATTATTTCATTAGCTTTTACACCCCAATCCATTGAAATGTAATGATACTCAAGTGGCTTTTCAATCAACGATACAGAACAATAAAGCGATAGCATTGACTCACTTAGTTCGAGCATTTCTACATCGTCAGATTTAAAAGGCACCGTTGTTATTGCAAAGTCTATGTTGTGCTCGTGAACCATACGACTCAGCTGTTCGTTATTACATATTTCTGCTTTTATAGACACATCATTGAGGTGAACATTGATTTCATCCAAATTTTTCTTTAAATACATATCCCAAGCATTAGGTGTACTTGCGATGCTCAAATATTGAGTGTTTTCTTCATTCATTGCAGCGCGAGTTTGTTCAAGTGTAACGGCGAGTGATACGGCAAAAGGTAATAATTTTTCGCCCGCAGTAGTGAGCTGCAAACTGTTTCTATTACGAACAAAAAGTGCTGCATTAAAATATTCTTCGAGTTGCTTAATACGCGCACTGACAGCTGACTGAGTCAAATATAAATTTTCAGCAGCTTTACCAAAGTGTCTGGTTTGAGCTACTTCCATAAACGTCACTAAAAATCGAATATCCATAAAAACCACAAAATAGTAAAGGTCTGTTTTAATACCTTAATAATGTTAAGGAGCCAAAAACACACCCAAAAATAGTCAGTTACATATTGCTATTGAGTAATGAATTTAGCTACAACTTATTTGTCTTTAGCGATTAAATACTCTGGTACGGAATATATTCACGAGCATGATCGAAAAACTAATATCCGGCGAACTTTGCTGAACAACATGGCTTTTTAAAAAATGTGTTGGCATAACTAATATGCGTCTAATTTTTACTACCAACATATCCCGGTTGCATTAAAAGAATTGATGAAATAATCAAGTGGTGGCAAAAAAATGAACTATCACTTTGGCGATATCGACTCCGGTTTGATGCTTACCCGACAATATTATGAATGGTTGCCTTATGGATTAAAATAAACGACTACATTTAACCTTTAGACTTCCTGCAGCTTCTTTTAGTTACGTTAGTCACAGATAATTGGCCAATAGACCACCTCAAGAGATTAATCCATCATAAATACACAGTCTAAAGCCAATTAATTTGTGCTTTATTTACTGAGTATGTGACATATCTATCAATCCTTGTTTATTGAGCAACGAATTTCGGATTAGCACTTAATAAGGACGAGCTAATGCCTTATAATTCGTTACTGAGATCGATGTGTGGTAGTCAATAGGAAATGAATTGAAAAACGTAGATGTAATTGTAATTGGCGCTGGTGCCGCAGGTTTATTTTGTGCAGCACAAGCAGGCAAACGTGGCCGAGACGTGATTGTACTCGATCATGCTAAACGCTTAGGTGGGAAAATCCTGATGTCAGGTGGAGGGCGCTGTAACTTTACTAACATGTTCGCCAGTCATGAAAATTTTCTTTCAGATAACCCACATTTCTGTAAATCAGCATTGAGCCGCTATACCCAATGGGACTTTATTGGTTTGGTTGCCGACTACGGTATTGCCTACCACGAAAAAGCTTTGGGCCAATTATTTTGTGACGACAGCGCTAAAGATATATTAAAGATGCTGCTATGTGAATGTGAAAAGGCCAATGTCACAGTATCAAATCAGTGTGAAATACTCTCGATCAAAAAAGCGGGGGCTGGATATATACTTGATACAGCGAAAGGCCAGTATCAATGTGAATCCTTAGTGATAGCTTCAGGCGGTTTATCTATGCCTAAACTTGGTGCTAGTCCTTTTGGTTATAAAGTGGCTGAGCAATTTGGCTTAAATGTTAAACCTACACGAGCAGGATTAGTTCCCTTCACCTTGCACGAACAAGACAAAAAGGTGTTGGCTGAGTTAAGTGGTGTTTCGCTTGATGCCAACGCCAGTTGCAACAACACTAACTTTAACGAAAGTATATTATTTACTCATCGCGGTTTAAGTGGCCCCGCAGTGTTACAAATATCTTCATTTTGGGAACCGGGCCAAGCGGTTGAATTTGACTTATTCCCCAATGGCGATTTGTTTGCTGACTTAGAACAGACACTTCTAACCCAGCCCGATATTCAACTGAGCACAGCCTTAGCTAATCATTACCCTAAACGCTACGTGCAAGCTGCGCTACCTTATCTAGGTATTGAAAATAAACCCCTAAAACAGTACCAAGGTAGACAACTAGAGCAAGCTGCCCAGGCTTTTCACCAGTGGTATCTTAAACCCAATGGCACCGAAGGTTACCGCACTGCAGAAGTCACCCTAGGCGGCGTAGACACCGACCAACTTTCATCCAAAACTATGATGGCGAAAGATGTAGAAGGTCTTTATTTTATTGGGGAAGTGGTCGACGTCACTGGTTGGTTAGGCGGTTATAACTTTCAGTGGGCTTGGAGCAGTGGCTGGGTAGCTGGTCAGGTGGTTTAATAGTAATACGGAACTAGATCGAAGACTTAGGTAACTGGAACGAAGACATATTAATTTATGAATGAGCTATAAAGCCCATGATATATGGCTTTCATTAGTGTTTATGT
>CAZMDX010000404.1:0-20918 GCA_964564805.1 uncultured Pseudoalteromonas sp.
TCGCCATCTCCTTCAATACCACGGTTAGCATCAGAGCCATCAGCAGCATGCTCAATATAAACATACTGTAATTTACCGTTGTATCCGTTATCCCAATCAACAGAATCATCTTGAATCGATGTTAAAACTAAGTGTTTAGCGCTGACGGAGCCGCCAAAAAATTCAACACCGTCATCGGCATTTGCATGTACTTGCACATAATCAACCGTCGTACCTGAACCAACACCGCCAAACGTGATGCCATTAAGTTCATTGTCTGGGGCAATTTCAAATCCGGCATATTTAACAACAACATAGTTAAGTGTTCCTGAGTCATCTGTACTGTCGGTACCACCAAACACTGCACCACTTTCAACACCTTCAACTTGCAACGAACAATCAGTACCATCTTGAGGACACTTAGTAGAAGGTGCGTTACCCAAGATAATCACACCACCCCATTGACCCGCGCCTACTTCATCACCCAAGACGTCGTTATAAGAGGTCATGATGATGGGTTCAGCTGCAGTACCTATTGCTTCGATATCAGACCCTCGACTAATAACAAGATAATCACTACCGCTGCGGCCAAAAACGATAGTTCCTGGTTCAATCACTAAATTGATTGGATCAGCATTATCATTACCAACAAACACGGCACCTTCAAGCGCCCATACAGTGTCGTTTGATAATGTGATGTTGCCGCTCGCGTCAGCATCAGCAGCAACAAGCCTGCCTGATATTGTGCGTACTTCGACTGTTTTGCCAAGAGCAATAGAAACCTCAGAAGATAAAAAAGAACTGGCATCACCTGGACGGTCATCCGTTACAACAGGTGTTTCATCAGTGCCATTGTCGCCGCTCGTATTGTTGGTCACACTATTGTCTGTGACGCTGTTATCAATAGCACCTTCAGAAATATTGATATCTCCGCCACAACCTGCCAAGACTAATGCAGCTGTGATTGCGCTAGCTCTAAAAATGTTCATAAGTTCCATGTGTGCTCCAAATGCGAGTAATTTTATAAGAATTAGAAAACGCAAAAAGAATAACGAAGGAGCATGACATTTTTGTTACACCAGATAAATGTCACAAAAGTTTAATATAGTCAGTGAAAGGAAGCTCCAGAATAAATTTAGAAACATGGTTGATGTAAATATTCAGGATAAAATGAAATTCAAGAGGAAGATAAATAGGAAGAGGAAGAGTTTACGTTTATCGATTTAACTAGGATAGAATTCACTGCAACTGCGGTGAATTCTGAGTTGGACTGGATCAGGCTGGATTAGATTAGACACAAAAATCACTTTCAGTGTTGGTTAACGTTAAGGTGGTTTAAAGAGCTATTTGTATTCGAGTTCGAAATTCACTGCCGTCATCACCATTGATATTATCTTTTGCATTGGTAAAGGTTGCACCAATGCGAATAAACTTATTCAGATAATAATTAACACCAACACCGTATGAAGTGGCATCAGTAGAACCGAGCTCCTCGTCTGAATATGCCCCATCTCCATCTTCGTAGCGAACTACGACTTCCCAAGCCCCTGAAGAATTGCCAGGCTTCACACGCTTAAAAACACCACTTTTATAGGGTCGTGATTCACCCGTAACAATCCAACCTGCTTGTACGTATAAGCCTTTTCGACTTTTTTTATCTTCCTCAGAAGATATAAATTCAGATTGTATATGATAAGGGCCTTTTGCATAAGCCACTTCTAGACCGGTAATATCGATTTTTTCATCACGTTTACTATGAGCAACCCCAAGGTGTAAAACATGATCAACATAATTGATTGGGGCATAAGTCATCCGAGCGGTAACAGCAGTCCCATTTCTTGCACCATCGTCTTCAAAAACACCCAACGCATAGGTGATATTGCCATGTTGGCCTGTAAATAATATACCTTCGCTTCGCCCAGGCGCATAAGCCTCAGAAACGGCAGAACGTTCAAGATAGCTAATATCTTTTGATGACTCTAACTGCTCCAAACCAAATGGTTCATTTTGATTACCAACAGTCACAACAGCTTGTTTACCCCAACCATTGTATCGTATGTATAAGTCTTCATGGGTTCCCCCAATATTATTACCCACATTAAATTGCACTTTGTAGGACCAATCATTCACGTGACCAGATAAATACAACCGCGCTCGGCGAAGACTAAAATCGTCTTCATCAGCAATACCATTGAGTTCAGCATAATTGTAATCCCACTGAATGCGCCCACCAAATTTGGCCGAGTAATTACTGTCAGGTGTTTTAATTTCAATAGGGCCTTTAAGATTTAGAACCACATCACTACCATCTGATATGGCAACATCAGCAAGCAAAGAATTAGAAATAAGAAGGGGTATACAAAAAATAAAAGAATTACGCATCATTATAGTTTTTCCAATATCAAGCGTCACAACAGATTGCTATTTTATTGGGCAAGTACTCTATGACACTTTTATTACACTTATATGACAATAAGACATTTTTATGTTTTTTTGATGAAATTTTAATGAATGATTTATTACGTATTTGAGATAGATAAATTTTTATCAGACTCAGTTTACTCGCTCTATGCAGCGATTCAGTGACCCAAAGAACCTTATAATCGATGTTCCAATATCATAACAACTACAAACGTAGTGACATAAATTAGCTGATATTTACATACATAAGTTGCAGTTACTTTGAAAAATTAAATGATAAAAACATCACAAAAAAGCCAGCTACTGCTGGCTTAAAATTGTCAATCTACCTGAAAGTAAAACACTCTTCTTAAGAGTGTGATTATGGAGCAAATATTCCTTTAATCATAAAGAAGAATACTATCGACAAACCCGCACCGGCAGGAAGTGTTATCACCCAAGAAACCACAATATTTCTTACCACACCTAAATTAATCGCGGCAATACCTCTAGCCATACCCACACCTAAAACAGCGCCAACTAAAGTTTGTGTAGTTGAAATAGGCAATCCAGAGCCAGAAGCTATCACTACTGTTGTTGCAGCAGCGAGTTCAGCGGCAAATCCGCGACTTGGGGTAAGATGGGTAATACCATTACCTATCGTTTTAATTACCCGATGCCCAAACAAAGCCAATCCTGCAACAATACCTATGCCACCCAAAGGTAAAATCCACCACGCTAATGCTGATTTTGCGCCAATTTCGCCACCACTTTCAACAATACTGACTACTGCAGCCAAAGGTCCAATGGCATTGGCCACATCGTTTGAACCATGAGCAAATGCCATACAACAAGCAGTCACTATCATCAGCACAGCAAACACTTTTTCTACATTAGCGAATTGTGCTTCTTTTTTAGCCATTGGGTCAACTTTTATACGTCTAACATACAGCCAACCAACAATGCCTATTAATAATGCCACACCGATAGCAATAAGATAATCTTGACCATTTGGAATGTGTAATCCCACATGTTTAAGACCCTTTTTGATCGTCACCAATGCCATAACAAAACCAGCAAGAGCCATATAAAATGGCACATATCGTTTCGCGCTTTCGAAAGGGTTGTCTGTATCAAAAATAAGTTTTTGTGCAGATTGAAATATCAAGTAGGCAATAAAACCAGAGATAGCAGGTGTAATTACCCAGCTACCCACAATACCCCCTACTTTAGCCCATTCTACTGCATCTGAGCTGACACCCACGGCGGCAAAACCAACAATCGCGCCGATAATGGAGTGAGTCGTTGATACTGGCCATCCAAGATAAGAGGCAAACGCTAACCAAACACCGGCAGCAAAAAGTGCTGAAATCATACCAAACACTAATAATTCTGGCGTGTCGATGAAATATGCTGAATCAATAATGCCTTTACGAATAGTGGATGTAACCTCACCACCAGCTAAGTAAGCACCGGCAAACTCGAATATCATAGCAATAAATATAGCTTGTTTTATGGTGAGGGCTTTTGAGCCGACTGATGTACCCATCGCGTTGGCTACGTCATTTGCGCCTATGCCCCAAGCCATTAAAAATCCGACCGAAGCGGCGATTACGATTAAAATAAAACCGTAACTGTTAATAATATCCATTGTAAATCTCTTAGTTGGCTAACATCAATTCGAGTCGAGAACCGACTCGTTCGGAAATATCGGCCAACTCGCCGACCCACTCAATAATATTATATAAGAACATCACATCTACTGGGTTAAGGTCTTTTTCCAATGCCAATAAATTTCTGCGTAAACTAATCTGTAGCAGATCTGTATCATCTTCAATACTATCCAAGCGTTCAATCATGTCTTCTACCAAACGCACTTCACGGCCTCTAAAACCAGTTTCTAGTAAGTCATCTAATTCATTAATCACTTTTTTTGCTTGGTTTGTGGCATCTAGGCAACGTTTCAAATACTCCATAAAAGGAACGTGTAACTCATCTGGAATAACCAATTGTCTACCTAAAATACGTCCAGATATGTCCTTTGCTTTATTGGCTATTTTATCTTGTTGGGTTAATAAATCTAAAACATCTTGACGTTGAATAGGCATAAAAATACCTGTAGGCAGGCTGATACGTAATTCACGTTTAATAACATCCGCTTGTTTCTCAAGCATTGAAATATGATGTTGTAACTCACTGGCTACTTTCCAGTCTTGAATATACACGGCTTTAAAAAAGGGTAATAAACCTTGGCTACATTTGTGGACTAAGTTGATATGGTCTTCAAGAGGTTTGAGGGGTGATTTTGCAAACACCCCCAAAAAGGAATTTATTGGCATAACTGTACTCTTCAATTTAAAACATGGTTAACGGTAGTCTATTTTAAGGATAAAACACTTCAAATATGACTATCGCTTGTAAAGCCATTCAATATTATCAATTGAATGTGGCAATATGATTACATACAAAACTTTATAAATTTTTGCATTCAGCATAACTACTAGTCTGATACTTTTTCTGTTCAAATAATACCTTACAACCAGTAAAGAATGTATTAGGCTGTTTAAGAGAGCATTAGGCTTTCAGAATTTTAATTTTATTACAGAAATGTGACACTTATATGAAACCCTTAATATTTACTTTAGTTGGACAAGACAAACCCGGATTAATTAGCAATCTAGCCAAAACTGTTTACGGCATGGGAGGTAACTGGTTAGGCAGTAATTTTTCGCATATGGCAGGACACTTTGCTGGTTTTGTACAAATTGATTTACCCCTAGATAAACATCAAACACTGATCAAACTTTTGTCACAGCACCCCGATTTAAAAATACACTTGCTAAGTGGTGTGATTGAAGAGCCCATAGAGCCCAAACAGAGTGTGCAAATTGAGATTACAGGTAATGACAAAACCGGTATTGTGCAAGAGCTGACACAAATTCTAAATCAATTTAACCTGAACATTGTAAAATTTGATTCTTGCCTCGAAACAGCTCCCAATTGGGGTGGTTCGCTATTTAAAGCTAAAGCCATCATTAGTATTGCTGCCGATTTTGACATAGAAAAATTACAGGAGTCTTTAGAAAGCATCGCGAATGATCTGATGGTAGACATTGAATTTCAGTAATTATGTGGAGACTTATGTATGTAGCTGTCATTAAATTGTCACAATAGCCGCACACCATTGGCGTATAAGACCCAAACAAAGAGTGAAATATGCCAGGTACAGTTAATATATATTACCCCAAAGAACTCAGCTGGTTATCTTTTAATCAGCGCGTTTTACAAGAGGCAGCCGATGTAAACAATCCTATTATTGAACGTATTCGATTCCTTGGTATTTACTCAAACAATATGGATGAATTTTATCGCGTTCGAGTAGCTGATGTTAAACGCAAAATATATATTCACTTGAATGAAGGTGAACTTGAAGAAGCGGAGCAAACTAAATTATTAATGGAGAAGATCCAGGAGAAAGTCTTGGGTATGACCAAGAATTTTGATCGTATTCACTCCAATGTAGTGAAAGGTTTAGCCAGATACAATATATTTTTACTCGGCGAAGAAGACCTCAACGATTACCACACTCAGTGGTTAAGTAATTATTTCAAAAATAAAATTTTAAGACATATCGCTCCTGTATTATTGAACAAAAAAGTTAAATTGGTTTCCAGATTAAATGACTTTGCCACCTATCTTTACGTCGGTGTTCACAAAGATGATAAAGCTATAGCCTACGCAACCATAGAGGTTCCGAGCCAAAACATGTCACGATTTGTGGTTATACCTCCAGAAAAAAGCCGAAAAAAGAAGTACATTATTCTACTAGATGACATTATCCGATTAAACTTGGAAAGTATTTTTAAAGGGTTTATTGAATTTGATTCTCTTGAGGCATTTTCTTTTAAGATGACCCGAGATTCAGAATATTCTCTGAATGATGAAATAGATGAAAGCTATGTTGATAAAATGTCGGAAAGCATGAAACAAAGGTTAATTGCAGAGCCTGTTCGCGTGGTACACGACAGCAGAATGCCCAGCGAAATGCTCAAGGATTTAAAAAAACGCTTAAAAATATCTTCTTACGATAGTCTTATATCTAGTGGACCTTACCGTAATTTTAAAGACTTTATAGGGTTTCCGAATGTTGGCCGCGATTATTTAGAAAACCAAGAGCTACCTGCCCTGACATCCAAAGATTTTTCTGATTATGACACCGTTTTTGACGCGATTACCGCAAAAGATATCCTGCTACATTACCCCTATCATCGTTTTTTACATGTTACTGAGTTTATTCGTCAAGCTGCATTTGATACTAGCGTAAAAAATATTCGTTTAAATATATATCGAGTCGCGAGTCAATCAAGAGTCATCAGCTCATTAATTGATGCAGTAGATAATGGTAAAAAAGTGACGGTGGTAGTTGAGCTTCGCGCTAGATTCGACGAAGAGGCAAACATTCAATGGTCTAAAAAAATGACTGATGCTGGTGTGCAAGTAGTTTTTGGTATGCACGCGTTGAAAATTCACAGTAAATTATGCGTTGTCACACGTGAAGAAAAAGGACAGTTAGTCAAGTATGCTCACTTTGGTACCGGTAATTTTAACGAAAAAACAGCAAAAATTTATACCGATTTTAGCCTCTTTACTCGTAATCAAGAACTCGCTAATGAAGCAGAAGCAGTTTTTACTTTTATTCAACAGCCGTACAGAAGACAAAAATTTCAGCATCTACAGGTGTCGCCGCTCAATGCTCGAACCAAGATTCAGGCCTTAGTACGTCAAGAAATACAAAATGCTAATGAAGGACACAAGGCTGAAATAACACTTAAAATCAATAATTTAGATGATAAATTACTAATAGATGATTTATATAAAGCCAGCCAAGCAGGAGTAAAAATCAAAGCCATTATCCGAGGTATGTGTTCATTAGTACCCGGGGTAAAAGGTTTAAGTGAGAATATTAGTGTCATAAGTGTCGTTGACCGCTTTTTAGAACATCCAAGAGTAATGGTATTTGAAAATGCCGGAGACATTAAAATGTTCATCTCTTCTGCAGATTGGATGACCCGCAATATGGATTTTCGTATTGAAGTTGGATGCCCGATCTATGATGAAGATTTAAAACGCAGAATTATGGATATATTACACATACAATTTAATGACACGCTTAAAGCCCGTGTTATAGACAAACAACAAACCAACCATTACGTGACAAGAGGCAATCGTAAGAACCTGCGCTCTCAAACTGAAATTTATCGTTATTTAAAAGCACTTGAAAAGGACAAAAATGTCTAAGACTAAAATAGCACTTGAGCCTACCTTCGATAATGTAGAAATAAGAGACTCTATTAAGGTAGCTGCGTTAGACATTGGTTCGAATAGTTTTCACCTAGTGGTTGCACGGATTGTTGCAGGCTCAGTTCAAATACTTCACCGGGTTAAACAGAAGGTACGCTTAGGAGATGGTTTAGGCACAGATGGCGCTTTATCTGAACAGACCATGCTGCGCGGCTTAAATACCCTTAAAGTAATAGCTGAGAGTCTACAAGGTTTTGAGCCACAATGTGTAAGAGTGGTCGCCACCCATGCACTGAGAAAAGCGAGTAATGCAAAGGAATTTTTGAGAGCAGCAAAAAGTGTATTTCCTTTTCCTATTGAGATCATATCTGGAGCAGAGGAGGCACGGCTTATTTATCAGGGCGTCGCGCACACCAATCACCAAAAAGGCCGGCGCTTGGTAATCGATATTGGTGGTGGTTCAACCGAATTTATTATCGGCGAGGGGTTTAATACTAATGTACTACGTAGCCTTCAAATGGGCTGCGTAAGCTATACCAATCGTTTTTTTAAGCAAGGTGAACTCAAACAAAAAGCCTTCAATCGTGCCATTACCAGCGCTCAACAAGAATTGGAGATGATCGATAAAAAATATCAACAAATTGGATGGAATACGTGTATCGGAACATCAGGTACCATCAAAACTATTATCGAATTAGCGGCTCAACTGGATAGTACAAATAGAGAAAATCATGTGTGCCTGACTGACTTGCTCACTTTGATGGACTTATGCTGTGCTGCTGGCAACAGTAAAGATCTGCAAATACAAGGTCTAACTGATGACCGCCGCCCAGTTTTTGCAGCGGGTTTGGCTATTTTAATCGCCACGTTCAAAAGCCTGAATATTCAGGAGATGGAATTTTCACAAGACGCGCTCCGTGAAGGGGTTCTATATGAAATGGAAACCCATTTAACTCATCCCGACATCAGACAACGCAGCGCTGAAAGCTTAGCGACTCGTTATGACGTTGATGTGGAGCAAGCCAAAAGAGTGCTTGCCACAACTATGGAGCTGTATCAACAGTGTAAAAAAGCATGGAAAATTGACAATGAAGAACTTAAAAATATGTTGGCTTGGTCTGCCTTATTACATGAGGTGGGTTTACAAATTAATACCAGAGGCATACAGCGCCACTCAGGTTATATATTACAAAACATAGAATTACCTGGATTTGGGCTAGAACAACAAAACTTATTGGCCACATTAACCAGGTTTTATCGTAAAAAAATTAGGGTGACAGAAATACCGGAGTTCACCCTATTAGCTCAAGATCAAGTTTATAGGCTTATCGCATTATTACGTTTGGGTGTATTGCTTAACATCAAACGTCAAGACGACATTTTGCCTATTATTCTACTTAAAGCAGATGGTGATACATTGCAGCTTCAACTTCCTGATGAATGGCTTGAACAAAAGCCAGTATTTAGTGCGGATATCGAACGTGAAAGTAATTATATTTTAGAATTAGGTTTAAAATTAAGCTACAAATAAATACAACCTTTATGTCATAGCATCACCTAAACCACCTAAACTCTTATTAACCCCGAGGCGTCAATATAGGTTATGTAGAGGTGCAAATCAGATACGCTACTTCCTGCCCAAGTTCAAACAACCAACTTGTAATCCAAACCATAGGATGACTGGGTCTAGCTGTCTTAACCCATCATAGCCATTTTCTTTTAGGCCTTTAAATATGGCTATCGATATTGTGCGCACTGACAATACGATTATCTTTATTGTTATTGTTATTGTTCATCGAGCGATGATCAGCTAATCATGAAAAAATACCCGTACGGTTCAGCACTTAGTAAAACAACATTTTGAACCTTGGTTAAGTAAATGCGATGGCTTGCTGTTTTATAACCATTTTGTGAGTATCGATAATAGTTACTGAGCTTGGCTGACGGATTGACATACAAATTTTAATTCCATTTTACTCGATAATATTTTTACTCAAAAAAATATAGTCTAAACAGTATGTTACTCACTAAGCCAAAGGACAAAACATTATGACCAGAACCAATCAAAAAGCAGTAGATCATTATACTGTTGCCACTGAATAAAATATAACTCATAACCGGCAGTTAGCTGAACTTGTTTACAGATAACCAGATAATCTAACGCGATACCCTCAACAAGGAGGTCGGAATGACTAATCTTAAATCAGTCGAAAACAACCTGACTAAAAATGTTTAATCAACATCGAGTAAAGCATCATTGACTTCATATCATGACGGAACATATCCGTTAAGCTTTGAGGCTACTTGTTTGCTATTTACTGAGTGTTCCCTTGTTACTTGCACAATTAAAGACTTAATTAGCGACCAAGATATTGATCAATTAAGATTGATAATTTGTCTTGTAGGTGCTCTTCAAAATCGACCAGCTCTTTTCCAAACACCCTTAGATATTTTTTAGCCTTGTCATGATCGAGACGTTTATTGTTAGTTTTGTATTCTGCTTCGAGCAAGGATTTATCATAACGAGGCGTAATGACCCAGCGTATAAAATCCGAGTCCAATCCAGCCACTTCTTTTTTGGCAAATTTACAAAAACCTTCAATATGAGCAATGCCATCAGGGCCTAAACAGCCGGGTTCAACTCTAAATGTCACTGTCAGTTTTTTATACATAGGTAAGGGCAAATCATGGATCATCTTTTTTAGTTCTCGTCCATCTAAAGTCAAAAAATAAATAATAGCCTAATCGACCCAATCTTCCGAGCAAAAAAAAGTCGAGCATGTGCTCGACCATTGTAATCACAAAATATAACTAACCTTTTGAAGCTTGATAAATGCTTTCAATAGACGCGTCCATAGTGGCATCAAATTCAATATCACTTTGTTTAGCGCTGAGTCCTTCAGATAATGCACGAGAGAAACTTGCGATCATGCCGTTATTTTCTGTCAATCTGTTATTCGCTTCTTCTCTTGAATATCCGCCAGATAATGCGACGACTTTTAACACTTTGGGGTGTTTTACCAAGTCTTGGTAAAAGTTAGACGTCTCGGGTAGAGTCAGTTTCAACATCACTTGTTGATCGTTTACCAGACTGTCGAGATGTTTAAGGATCGAAGCTCTAAGTAAAGTTTCAGCTGCTGCTTTTTCAGGACTATAAATATCCACTTCTGGTTCAATAATTGGCATCAGGCCTGCCGCCAAAATTTGTTTAGCCACAGTGAACTGCTGCTCAATCAAATCATCAACACCTTGTGCATTAGCCAACTTAACCACTGAACGCATTTTGGTCCCAAACACATTTTGTTCGTTGGCTTTAGCTAACAAGTTATCTAAATCAGGTATCACTTTTAATAACTGCGTACCATTGATTTCAGCTTCTAAGCCTTTGTCGACTTTCAAAAAAGGCACAACTTGTTTAACATTCCACAAGTAACTAGAACTGCTTTGACCTAAAATATTCCTATCAAGGGTGTTTTCAAACAATATCGCTCCTAAAACACGTTCTCCGTTAAACACACTTGAGGTAATAATACGGGCTCTCATGTCATGTACTTTAGTGAACATTTCTTCGTCACCTTGATACTCAGACTCATCTACACCATACAAACCTAAAGCTTTAGGTGTACTGCCACCACTTTGATCCAGTGCAGCGATAAATCCACTTTGGTTTTTAACTTTTGCAAGCATATCTAGTTGGGTTTGTGATGCCATGTGCAACATTCCTTTTTATTATATTGAAGCCGATGAGCATAACGGCTCGTAGGGTTAAAAGTATTCAATAGAGAGCTTAAGCTCTTCTCGTTATTACACTTTACAATGTTTTACACCGATTAACTATTTTGACGCTCTGGCTTCTAACATCGCCACTGCAGGTAACACTTTGCCTTCAACAAACTCGAGAAAAGCACCACCACCGGTAGAAATATAAGAAATTTTATCACTCAAATCCCATTTATCAATTGCTGCAAGCGTATCACCGCCACCCGCTATTGAAAACGCATCACTATCAGCAATGGCACGAGCCACAACTTCTGTGCCTTTAGCAAAATTATCAAATTCAAAAACGCCACAGGGGCCATTCCATAAAATAGTTTTTGCACCTTTCAATACTGCGGCTACATTTTCAGCAGTTTGGGGGCCGTAATCCATAATTTCTTCGTTGTCTAGTACTTCGCTGACGTTTTTTACCACCGCTGGTTCTGACTCATTAAAGTTTTTACCGACACGTACATCAACAGCATCTGGAATATCTAAAGAATCCATTAAACGTTTCGCTTCTGGGATTAAGTTTGCTTCATGTAACGACTGGCCAACGTTGTGACCACGGGCTGCAATAAAGGTATTTGAAATGCCACCACCCACCACAAGTTGATCAGCAATTTTAGATAATGCATCTAATACTGTTAATTTTGTCGATACTTTTGAACCGCCCACGATCGCAACCAGAGGACGCTTTGGGTTATTTAACGCTTTACCTAAAGCATCAAGCTCACCTGCGAGTAGAGGCCCAGCACACGCTACAGGAGCAAACAAACCGACACCATGGGTTGATGCTTGTGCACGATGGGCAGTGCCAAAAGCATCCATTACATATACATCACACAATGCAGCATATTGCTTAGCCAGTGTTTCATCGTCTCTATTTTCGCCAACATTAAAGCGCACGTTTTCTAGTATCACTACTTCCCCATCATTAATGTCTACAGTATCTAAATAATCTTTCACTAATCGAACCTTCAAATCAGTTTTTTCTTTTAGATAATTGACTATGGGTAACAACGAAAACTCATCTACAAACTCGCCTTCTACAGGACGACCTAAATGTGACATGATCATTACTTTAGCACCTTGCTGTAAAGCAGCATTAATAGTGGGTAATGAAGCACGAATGCGGGCGGCAGATGTCACTACACCATCTTTGACTGGCACATTTAAATCTTGGCGTATTAATACTCTTTTGCCGACTAAATCAAGTTCGGTCATTTTCAATATAGACATATTTTACCTTGTAATTAATAACTTCTAAATCTAGCTTTCATTTGTACTGAACATCACTAATGCAGTATCAATCATTCTATTAGCAAATCCCCACTCGTTGTCACACCAGACTAAGGTTTTAACCAATTGTTTATGGCTGACGCGTGTTTGACTGCCGTCAACTATGCAAGAATGCGGATCGTGATTAAAATCAACCGATACTAAAGGTTCTTCAGTATAGTCTAAAATCCCTTCTAAACGACCTACTCTGGCGTCTTTTAGAGCTTGGTTAACCTCATCAATACACACATGTTTTTCTAACGTCACGCTCAAATCCATTGCTGTAACGTTGATAGTAGGTACACGCACCGCTATAGCTTCAAACTTACCAGCAAACTTTGGTAAAATTCGTTCTATTCCAATCGCTAGCTTGGTATCAACAGGAATAATCGATTGACTGGCTGCTCGAGTAAGCCGCAAATCTGTGTGGTATGCATCGATGACTTGTTGGTCATGCATTGAAGAATGTATAGTAGTAATTGTTCCACTTAACACGGTAAATGCATCATCCAACACCTGTATTATTGGCACAATACAGTTGGTTGTACAGGAGCCACTAGACACAATTAGATCGTCAATTTTTAACTGGTTGTCATTGATCCCATAAATCACTGTTGCATCCATATCCGACCCACAAGGCTGGGAAAACAACACTTTTTTGGCACCTTGATCCAAGTGCGCTTGACCAGCCGCTCTGTCATTATTCACACCCGTACATTCGAGTACCAAATCAATATCGAGTTGCTGCCAAGGAAGGGCAGCAATGTTTTCATGCTGTAATAGCTGAATTTCATCGCCAGCCACTGTTAGGTGTTTTTCTTGTAAATCAACAGAAAAACCAAAGCGCCCATGAGATGTATCGTATTTGAGCAAGTGTGCAATGCCTTTTGGTTCGGCTAATTCATTGATTGCCACAACTTTAATGTCAGAATTACGTCCACTTTCATACAAAGCTCTGACAACGTTGCGGCCGATACGGCCAAAACCATTAATTGCAATTCTTAACATAACACTCTTTAATTTGATTTAAGGTGAGCAACCCACCTAGTACTTCTACTACTAAATACCCTAGAACAAAGGCGCTAAAAAGCGCCTTTGGGTATTAAATAAGCTTTTATTTTAAGCCTTTAACAGCTTCAACTACTGCCTGTGCAGTGATGCCAAAATATTTTAACAAGGCAGCACCTGGGGCAGACTCACCGAAAGTAGACATACCAACTACAGCGCCATCAAAACCAACATACTTGTGCCAAAAATCGACATGTGCAGCTTCGACCGCTACACGTTTGGTCACCGCCCGTGGTAACACAGACTCGCGATAATCAGCATCTTGCTTATCAAATACTGTGGTGCTTGGCATAGATACAACACGCACTGCCTTACCTTGCGCAGACAATTGTTCGGCAGCTTCAACAGTGATCCCTACTTCAGAGCCTGTGGCAATTAAAATAACTTCAGGAGTGCCGTTACAATCTTTTAATACGTAACCACCTTTAGAGACATTGCTTAATTGCTCGGCATTACGTGTTTGAGCAGGTAAACCTTGGCGACTGAAAATCAATGCCGATGGGCCGTCTTTGCGAACAAGCGCTGATTTCCATGCAACCGCAGTTTCTGCAGCATCACAAGGGCGCCATGTCGATAAGTTTGGAGTAAGCCGTAAGTTGGCTATTTGCTCAATAGGTTGGTGAGTAGGACCGTCTTCACCTTGACCAATAGAATCATGGGTATACACAAAAATATTTGGAATCCCCATTAATGATGCCATGCGTACTGCATTGCGCGCGTACTCCATAAACATTAAGAAAGTAGCGCCAAATGGACGGAAACCACCATGTAAACCGATACCGTTCATGATGCCACTCATACCAAACTCACGCACACCATAATATATATAGTTACCGCTTGCATCATCGGCTGAAATACCCTTGGTACCAGACCAAATGGTAAGATTAGAGCCAGCTAAATCTGCTGAGCCACCTAACACTTCTGGTAGCAAACTAGCAAAAGTTTCAATCGAGTTTTGTGAAGCCTTACGGCTTGCCACATTTTCTGATTTATCTTGTGATTGTTGGATAAATGCGTCGGCTTTTTCAGCAAAATCAGCAGGTAGATCACCAGCTAAGCGACGAGTTAACTCTGCTGCTAATTCTGGATATGCTTGTTCGTATGCAGTAAATTTCTCATTCCACGTTTGCTCTTTTTCTGCACCAGACACTTTTGCATCCCAGCCAGCATAAACATCAGCCGGAATTTCAAAAGCAGCATGAGGCCAGTTAAGAAATTCGCGCGCAGCTACGATTTCCTCTTCACCTAAAGGTGCTCCATGACAGGAATGACTACCTGATTTATTTGGCGAACCAAAACCTATAACCGTTTTACAACAAATTAATGTTGGCTTAGACGTTTCAGCTTTTGCAGCGGCAATCGCATCATCAACAGCTTTAGAGTCGTGACCATCTACATTGGCAATAACATGCCAACCATAGGCTTCAAAACGGGCTGGAGTATTATCAGTGAACCAACCTTCAACATGGCCATCGATTGAGATCCCATTGTCATCCCAAAATGCGACTAATTTACCCAAGCCTAATGTGCCTGCTAATGAGCAGACTTCGTGAGAAATACCTTCCATCAAACACCCATCGCCTAAAAAGCAATAAGTGAAATGATCAACCACATCAAAATCTGGTTGATTAAACTGTGCAGCTAATGTTTTTTCAGCAATCGCCATACCCACGGCATTACTCACTCCCTGCCCCAGAGGTCCAGTGGTCGTTTCAATACCCGGAGCATAACCATATTCTGGATGCCCTGGTGTTTTAGAATGCAACTGACGGAAATTTCTTAACTCTTCGACAGGTAATGCATAACCGGTTAAATGTAACAACGAATAAATAAGCATTGACCCATGGCCGTTAGATAAGACAAATCTATCTCTGTTAGCCCAATCTGGATTACTTGGGTTATGTTGCATATGATCTGCCCACAACACTTGTGCTATATCTGCCATACCCATGGGAGCACCTGGATGACCTGAATTAGCTTGTTGAACGGCATCCATGCTAAGGGCGCGAATGGCGTTGGCGAGTTCTTGACGTGATGAAGACATGTGTTCTCCTGACTGATCCAATAATTGTGGCTTTCCGTAACTCGAAATTACAGTTACCTAAGATAACTCTGTATTTTGTATTAGCTAGCATGTAACTGCAATGCTAAATCCGTTATGAATGGTCATTTGCATATGCCTTTTTTTTACAGCTTAGTAGAATAAATATAATAGACGTTTGGACGTCTAGAAGTAAATACTGGTATTTTATATTTGAATAGTTAAAATACATCCATAAATGTTTATAATGACGTAACTCAAGGCCCTTTTATGACCTCACATCTTTTTACCTCTGAATCTGTCTCTGAAGGACATCCTGATAAAATCGCAGATCAAATTTCTGATGCCGTTTTAGACGCTATTTTGACCCAAGATCCGAAAGCTAGAGTGGCCTGCGAAACCTTTGTCAAAACTGGTATGGTGTTAGTCGGTGGCGAAGTCACAACATCAGCTTGGGTAGACATTGAAGAGATTACCCGCAAAACAGTCAGAGAAATAGGCTATGTACATTCGGATATGGGGTTTGATGCTGACTCATGTGCCATATTAAATGCCATAGGCAAACAATCTCCTGATATCAACCAAGGCGTTGACCGTTCTTCTCCCGAAGAACAAGGAGCAGGCGACCAGGGTCTAATGTTTGGTTATGCTAGTAATGAGACAGATGTATTAATGCCCGCCCCTATTACTTATTCTCATCGCTTAGTTAAACGTCAGTCTGAAGTACGTAAAAATGGCACTTTGAATTGGTTACGACCAGATGCAAAAAGCCAGGTCACCTTTATTTATGAAAATAATCAACCCGTAGCGATTGATGCAGTAGTCTTGTCAACGCAACATGATGAGAGCATTAGCACAGCTGATCTTCGCGAAGCGGTGATGGAAGAAATAATTAAACCTGTGTTGCCTGAAAAATTCTTGAGTAAAGAAACCAAATATTTTATTAACCCAACTGGTCGGTTTGTTATCGGTGGACCTATGGGTGACTGTGGTCTGACAGGACGTAAAATTATTGTCGACACCTACGGAGGCATGGCAAGACATGGCGGTGGTGCATTTTCCGGAAAAGACCCATCAAAAGTTGATAGATCTGCCGCTTATGCTGGACGTTATGTAGCAAAAAATATTGTGGCCGCCGGGCTTGCGGATAAATGTGAAATTCAATTATCATATGCTATCGGTGTGGCAGAACCGACATCCATCAACATTGATACTTTTGGTACAGGTAAGGTTTCAGATGCTTTATTAGTTAAATTGGTGCGTGACAATTTCGAACTGAGACCTTATGGACTGATCAAGATGCTTGACCTTGAGCGACCTATTTATCAAGCCACAGCTGCTTATGGGCACTTTGGCAGAGAAGATTTTCCTTGGGAAAGAACGGATATTGCTGAACAGCTCAAAGCGAGTATCTAAACAGGTTCGTCAGAACAAATGTAACCTTAAAATTAGCTTATATCTGTTCTGATTTAATTAAAGCTGTGGATATTCTTTCGCAGCTCACATGCGCTCGTCGGTTATACTCTAATTCGCACGTCACCCGCAACTCTTACACATTGTCCTTTTTGGGCGGCTTGTTTTTTCTACAATCACACTAACAAGCTCACCATCCACAGCTGCCAGTTGGTATTCATAACCATTAATATCACTCTCAAGCAGAGCAGTGATTAGGCCACCAAATAATCCACCAATAATACTTCCAGCAAACATATTCTGGCGGTGACCACTTGCGTTATTTAGTAATCCATCCACCGCACCGAATGCAAAGCCCTCGCCCGCATATGACTTAAAATTAAGCTTATCAACGTTTTCTACCCACGCGTAAAACTTTGTAAAAAATTGGTTTTTTGCTTGATGGTCGACGTAATTTGAATTAGCACATGCAGATAATAAACAGCACACTAATATTGTTGAAACAACAGCATAAATTTTGTACATACCATTTTTATCTTAAAAATTTATAAATGAATTAATAAATTAGTTGTTTTGAACTGAACAGGAGCTTAATCGTTAAACTAAATCGGGTATAATAAATTATCCATTAGCTTAAACGAATAACTTTCATGCGCCAAAATCATTACTTGTGCTTAATTTTTGTCATTACTATATTTGTTTCATCATGTGCCAAATCTCCTCTAGGGCGCAATCAACTCAAACTATATTCAAGCTCTCAATTAGCAGGTATGGGCGAACAAGCTTTTGCAGGAATGAAAACAGAACAAAAGATTTCCAGTCAACCAGTGTCAAATCAGTATGTGAAATGTATTGCCGACGCAATTACACAACATGTGCCAAAATCAGTTTTTACAGGTGATTGGGAGCTGGTGGTGTTTGATTCACCACAAATTAATGCGTTTGCCTTGCCAGGGGGTAAAATTGGGGTGTATACAGGGTTAATTAAACTTAGCGAAAACCAACATCAGCTTGCTGCTGTTATTGGCCATGAAGTAGGTCATGTGATTGCTGAACACGGTAATGAAAGAATGTCTAGTAGTGCTTTAATTGGTGCGGGAATAAAAGTCACTAACCAGTTGTTGAAAACAAATGAAATTGCTAGTAGTAACATGATCATGGCTGGCTTGGGTTTAGGAGTGCAAGTCGGCGTGCAGTTACCATTCGGGCGCACTCATGAATCAGAGGCGGATTTGATTGGACTAGACCTCATGGCTAAAGCAGGCTTCAATCCCCAGCAATCAGTCAATTTATGGCAAAACATGGCTAAAACTTCCGGCGACAATCGTCAGCCAGAGTTTTTATCAACGCACCCTTTGCCTGCAACTCGTATACAAAATTTAGCTAACAATATGCCAAAAGCCATGAAAGCTTATCGTTTGGCAAAGGACAAACCCGATTGTAAAATTTAGTTCTACTTACAGATAAAAAAATGCCATTAATGGCGGCATTTTTTTATAATAAATGACACTAGTCGTCTTTACGGACATGTACATCTATTTGCGGAAATGGAATACCAATTCCTTCGGAGTCAAAGCGTAATTTAACTGCTTCAGTAAAGTCGAACTTAACGGCCCAAAAATCACCTGACTTTACCCATGGTCTTACCACAAAGTTAACACTACTTTCAGCCAACTCAGAAACAGCAATCGTAGGCGCTGGATCTTTCAAAATACGCTCATCTGCAGCCACCATTTCATTTAAAATTTCTTTGGCTTTTCTTAAGTCGCTGTCATAGCTAATACCTACTACCATATCTACCCGACGCGTTGCATTAGCTGAAAAATTTGTGATGTTGCCACCATAAACTTTACCATTTGGTACAATTATCTGTTTATTGTCGGGTGTTGTCATGATGGTAGTAAAAATACTGATGCTCATAACAGTTCCCATTTCACCACCCGCATCAATAAAATCGCCAGACTTAAATGGTCTAAATACAAGTAACATCACACCTGCTGCAAAGTTCTGCAAGGACCCTTGTAAAGAAAGGCCAATTGCTAAGCCCGCAGCACCAAAGATAGCAACCATTGAGCTTGTGTTTACGCCTAGCTTATCTAACGAAGCAATAATAACAAATAGCATAAGAATGGAGTTAACAATAGCTTTGATGAAATCAATCAACATCTCGTCATACTTTGAACGTGCCAACACTTTGCCAAAGACATTAACTAAAATACTCACAATAAACTTACCAATAATGTATATGGCAATAGCCATTACAATATTAATTCCCCAAGGGATAATATAAGTATCCATAACTTGGGACATTTGTTCCGTGTCAAATCCAAACATTTTTCTCTCCAACATTTAATAATCAAGTAGCACTTTAAACATCATGCCGTCATTCACTGCTCTGTTGCTATGTACAAAAGGATAGGTTAATCAATTAGATAAAATCCAGCTTAAATACACTTTTTTCAACTTAGTTCAGAATGTTCAAAAATAATATCCATTTTTTAATTCCAGCTAATTTTTTACTCTGTAAAAGTTACATCATACTTATTAAATCGAATTGATAGATTTGAATTTTAAAAAAAATTGGTGCTATACTGGATATCCGACATCTTGTTGGTCAGATATTTCAAAGGAATTGAAAATGATTTTAGTTTGTTTATTAGTTATTCTTTTAGTTTTACTTTTAGCCTACTCGATGTCCAGGGAAGGGGGTAAAAACACTAAATTTGCTCGAAGAGACGCTACAGCCAACTCCCAAGAGCAACAAACAGCTCAATCTATTGACACGTCGGAGGGAATTGAAGCTAACTGAGCAATAATCCAAGCTAGGCGGAATTAATTTATCCGCTGATGCTTAATATTTTAGCTATTTACTATTCTATACCTTCTTTAAACTTCACCTTGTTGATACCATCTAAAAAATTTCTCCTAAGTAACAAAAATGCGTCTTATCAGAATTTATTATCCCTTTGCTTTATCCACTGATAATTATGTCACTTTAACTGATGATGCAACTAATCACGTAGCTAATGTTTTACGTGCAAAAGCTGGACAAGCTGTAGTGCTATTTAATGGTGATGGAAATGAATACAGTGCACAACTTTTTGAAGTAGCTAAACGTAAAGTAGTTGTTCGCGTTGACTCAAAAATTTCTATCAGCATAGAATCGCCATTAAGTATTCATTTGGGACAAGGAATTTCTCGAGGCGATAGAATGGAATGGGTGATCCAGAAGTCAGTTGAATTAGGTGTAACTGATATTACTCCTCTTATTACTGAACGGTGCGGTGTGAAGCTCAGTAAAGAAAGATGGTCAAAAAAACATGAACAATGGCAAAAGTTAGCTATTGCAGCTTGCGAACAGTGTGGCAGAAACGTACTACCAGCTCTGCATGCACCCAGTTTATTTAGTGACTGGATAAATTTGTCAACTAATCAGGTTCGCCTCACACTTCACCCAAGAGCTGAAAAAGCGTTTAGACACGTCGCTATGCCTCCAGCGGGTGCAAGATTATTAATAGGCCCGGAAGGTGGTTTTTCGGAACAAGAGATTTACCAAACTGAACAAAATGGGTTTCAAACTATTCAACTAGGACCAAGAGTGCTACGAACCGAAACCGCAGCAATCACAGCCATATCAGCTTTACAGGCAATACACGGAGATCTATAAAAAACACAATAT
>CAZMDX010000405.1:0-2242 GCA_964564805.1 uncultured Pseudoalteromonas sp.
TCACCTGATTTAAGTTCTTCCCAATAACCCATGTCCATAATCATATGTCTAACACCTCCTAAGACATGATAAGTCAAGGCGGAAATAGTACCTATTGCTACGAACTTACCCAAAGGACCTGCCATTTGTTCTTTAACAAAAACAAAACCTTCTTGTGATGATACAGATGTAGCCCAAGCCCAGATCACAAACATCAAAGCAAAAAACATTGCGACGCCCGTAATACGGTGGAGAATTGAGGTGATAGCTGCGGGGGGAAAACTAATCGTATTGAGTTGTAAATTAACTGGTCTTTGTTTTTTCACGTTTATCGCTCTTTTTACCCGTAGGTGGTTAAAACATTTCGGCGTATCAACATATTAAATGTTAATTTTTTGCTAAAATTCTAAATCTTTTCCCTAAGAATGTTGCCACTTTGTTAAAGAAAAGTTAAGTAGCATAATCTTTCCGATACTAAGTGCTTTAGGCATGTGAAGTATATCCAGCGATTGAAACAAATACAATTATTGTTCTTTATTAAAGGTTTATAAGTAACAAGATAGCGACAAGATTTGCTGTTAAATAGGTTAATGCTTGCCTAATAAGAAATTTAACCAAGCTAGACCAAAATTTTATTTGCTTTTGAGGTGCTAAAGAAGTGAATATTTAAACAACGAAAATGCATTAAAATTGACATAGTGAGCCATTATAAGTTCAAATAGCTAAGATTTCCCCCCCAGTAAATAGCTGACTATGCTGTTTATCGAATACAAAACGATTTTGAGGAGAACAATACATGGCAGACAATATAGCCATTTTAAAAGTGGGTGACAAAGAAGTCGAACTTCCAATTTTGTCAGGGACTGCAGGTAATGATGTAATAGACATAAGGTCTCTAGGTGCTAATGGTTATTTTACTTATGATCCTGGCTTTATGGCAACAGGCTCATGCGAATCATCGATTACTTACATTGATGGGGCTAAAGGAATCCTGTTACACAGAGGTTATTCCATAGAGGAATTAGCTCGTGATTCGGATTATATTGAAGTGGTTTACATGCTATTGCATGACAAAACACCGAACAAAGAAGAGTATAAAGATTTTAAAGACACTATTACTCGTCATACTTTGGTACATGATCAGTTAAATAATTTTTTCCGAGGCTTCAGGCGCGATGCTCATCCAATGGCAATGCTATGTGGGTCTGTTGGTGCTATGTCATCTTTTTATCACGACGACTTAAACATACATGATCCAGAGCAACGGTTGAGAAGTGCTTACCGTCTGGTGGCTAAAATGCCTACTTTGGTTGCTATGTGTTACAAATATAATATTGGTCAACCATTTGTCTATCCTAAAAACGAATTAAGCTACGCAGAAAACTTTCTAAACATGATGTTTTCTGTACCTGCCGAAGACTACAAGATCAGTCCTGCTGTAGCTAAAGCAGTCGATAGGATTTTCATTTTGCATGCTGACCATGAACAAAATGCGTCTACGTCTACTGTTCGCTTAGCAGGTTCTTCGGGTGCTAACCCTTATGCCTGTATAGCTGCAGGTGTTGCTTCTTTATGGGGACCTGCTCATGGCGGTGCCAATGAAGCTTGTTTAAATATGCTTGAAGAGATAGGTACAGTTGACCGCATACCTGAGTTTATTGCTAAAGCCAAAGACAAAGATGATCCTTTCCGCTTAATGGGGTTTGGTCATCGAGTTTATAAAAACTTCGATCCTCGCGCTACTGTTATGCGTGAAAGTTGCCATGAAGTATTAGCTGAGCTTAATATTGATGATCCACTTCTTAATGTGGCGATGGAGCTTGAAAGAATTGCTTTGAGTGACCCCTACTTTGCAGAGAAAAAACTCTTTCCAAATGTAGACTTTTATTCAGGAATTGTATTAAAAGCGATCGGGATCCCTACCAACATGTTTACATGTATTTTTGCTTTAGCAAGAACTGTTGGGTGGGTATCACATTGGCATGAAATGTTGAGCCAACCAGGTCAAAAAATAGGGCGTCCTCGTCAGTTATATACTGGTGAAGCACAACGTTCTTATAGTAAAATTGAAAAGTAATAATTTTATTATTGTTTAAAAAGCGACCTTACTGGTCGCTTTTTGTTGCTTGAAATTCACTCATTCTGACGAAGTCCAGCCCGTCTTTTGAAGGCAAATCCATTCCCTTAATCAGGTAATATAATCACCCTACAAAATTGAGGTGATAGTTATTGTGCTTTAATAACTTGTGCAACTATTTACCCT
>CAZMDX010000406.1:0-5888 GCA_964564805.1 uncultured Pseudoalteromonas sp.
ACAACGTGGATGATCTCATTTATTCAATTAAACTGTTTTAACGTACCTGACCCCTTTTTAATTTATCCCCAAGCCAGCCATTTTTGCCATCACTTAACGTTGTTTCCGCAGCTAATTAACATGGCTGTCCTGTTAATTTTAAATTTTGTCGTCCTGTTAATTTTATGTCTCGATAATAACAAGTTGACGAGGGGTGCCAGCCAATGAGTTCTAATCACTAGAACTTGGCACTCACTTTACAAACTTAGGCATTCCCTCTACCCATGTTTCAAGTACTTGAATATCTGTCAAACTTTCAATGGGCTTAGTTAATGGGTTATCAGAAAGGCGGACAAAATCTGCATATTTACCGATTTCAATGCTGCCAATTTTATTTTCCATACTCAACTGCCACGCCCCATTATAAGTTAAAGCTTTAAGCGCTTGTTTGGGTGTAATAGCTTGAGCCTTACCTAATGCAAATCCATTGTTACTTTGTCTGGTAACTGAAGTCTGCATCAAATGCAAAGGTGCCGTTGGAAACATTGGGCCATCGGCATGTAATGTAGGATGCATGCCTAAATCAAAGGCATCTTTTACAAGAAGGACACTTTGTGCTCTTTCTGGACCGATTAAACCTGTAGATAAAGCGTCACCGTAATAGTAAATATGGTTAATATGAAAACTTGGCGTAAGTCCAATATTAGCCATTTGAGTCAAAGTCTCTTTTGAAATCAAGAGTCCATGTTCAATCCTGTGACGCTGTTCTTTAAAATTAGCTTGATGCACATTCGACATCACCTCAGTCACCTTTTTACTTGAAAGGTCTCCTTGGCTGTGAATTGCCAATTGCCATCCCTGCTGGGAATACTTTTCCACCTGCTCGCGAAACTCTTCTTTTGATAACCTAGCTGCACCCGAGTGACCCGAATTTATTCCTAGAGACTTGGTTAATTCACTGTTTGTATAGGGCTTTTCCAGCTGCATTGAGCCGGTATAAGGAGATCCATCGTGCCAAAGTTTGACACCTAAAACGCTGAAAAAATCATTACCATTTTCAGGCTCATCTGGGAGCATCTCTATTTCATCGGTTGTTAGATAATAAAACTGACGAATTTTGTAGTCAAACATATCCAGTGCAGCATACTTAGCAATCCACTTAGGCACATTATAACCTAGCGAAGCAACACTGGTATAACCCGAAGCGAGGTATCCATCTAATACCGCCTCGTAATTTTTGATAGTACTTAAAGGCGACCTTAGCCCTTTCATAAACGGAGCTGCGGCTTCAGACTCAGCTATAAATCCCGTAAGTTCGCCCTTTTCGTCTTTATGATAATAACTTCCATAACCGGGATCAGGCGTATTTGCAGTTACGTTAACTTCGTCAAACGCTTTAGAATTGGCCCAAAAAGAATGCATGGTTTGGGAAATAATAAACAAGGGATTATGAGGGGCAATGCGATCAAGATCTTCCAGGGTAGGTAATTGCATATCAGGAAAAAGCACAGGATCAACTCCCATTGCAAAAATCCATTCTCCCTTGGGACTTTTCTTTATTTCCTGTTCAAGAAATTGCCACATTTCAGCTGCGGTATTATGCGTAAAACCACTGATATCAATTGTGTCAGCAAAAATAGCCTCCAATGTAGGATGCTCATGCACGCCGACGAAACCTGGGATTAGTGTGTCACCATCAAGATCCACCTTTACAGTACTATCACCAACAAGGCTGAGAACCTTATCAGTGCTTCCCAAAAGACTAATTTTACCGTCTTTAACGGCAACCGCTGCATAAATTGAATCGACATCATCAACAGTAACAACAACACCATTATAAAATACGGTGTCAGGTGCGTTTGTTTTCGAACACCCTGCCAACATAATGGCGACTGCCAAACAAAAAATCGATTTAATATAGATTAGCCTCATAGCATTACCTCTAAAGTTGTTATTTTCATGGTTTTTATAGTGGAAAATTTATTTTAGGTAGTCAACAGCACCAATAATATAAATTCAAGAGTTTTATATTCCGTAAACTGGGGTTCTAGGGTTAAATTTATAAATATTCAGAAATATACGTTTCGTATACGAAGGCCATTTGAGACCTGCGCGGTCAGGTTCGTTGAAAAAAATGTAAAGTCATTTGATTTTTTGATGCGTTAAACGACTTGGATTTTCTGGACGAAATATTAGGAACCTATCTATCACTTAGCGCATACCTTATTTATGACAACGTAGATGGTCTCATTTATTCAATTTAACTGCTTTCAACGTACCTGACCCCGCAGGTCTTATTTTATGTCGGCCCAATAACGCAAGTTTGTAATACTTGACTGAGCTGATCATTGTAATATCTTAAAGAGCCGAAGCTTTATTTAGTCAAATTGTTATAGGGGGTTGGTAAAATTTTTTGTGACATCTTAGCTATTTGGTGTTCTATCAAATCTATGATTAAATCATAAATACTTTTTCTATCGTTATCGGATTCAGCCCCCTTTTATGATCAAGTTTACCCTTAGTTTGTTAATGATTTTCAGCTTTATGAAGCTTTCTCATTCGGCGGAAACCACTGAAGTATTGCAACAAGAAATAACAAAAAACTGGATAGTCATTAATTATTGGGCGGAATGGTGCAGTCCCTGCCGGCAGGAAATTCCGGAATTAAATCGCTTAACTGTTTTGCTTAAGGAGACTGATGTTAGGGTGGTCGGTATTAATTTTGATGATTTAGTTGGTGATGAATTGGCCAATGTGGTCAAACGTATGGATATCCGTTTTCCACAACTTAATACCCAGCAACAAGCCGCATTCAATTTACCCTTGCCTGCGGCTTTGCCCGCGACTTACATTGTTTCACCTTTGGGCGAGTTGAAGCTTAGATTGATGGGTAAACAAACATTAGACAATATTCTTGCAGGCTTAGCTCAGGTGAAGCCTGATTTTTCTGTTGCACAAATAATAAATAATAAACAATAAATAACAAATAATAGGCTATTCAATGAAAGCACGGTTTCTCCTCAGTCTACTCATTATTATTTTTAGCGTTAATAGCCATGCAAAAATAACAGTACAAAAATTGACAACGCCAGCGGGGGACAACAGTAGTTTTTCTCGCGTTTTCACTGACAATAAGTCAAATGTTTATCTGTCTTGGGTAAAACAGAACCCTGAAAAGACCATGGCGACATTATTTTTCGCTCAGCTTGATGAAGGCGGAGAACATTGGCAAACACCTATACTCGTTGCTAGTGGTAACAACTGGTTCAACAACTGGGCTGACTTTCCTTCTGTGGTGATCAGGGACAACAAGGTCACTGGCCATTTTTTACAAAAAAGCGCTTCTGGCACTTATGATTATGATGTAAAACTGACTATGTCATCTGATAGCGGTAAAACTTGGCTAGCCCCATTTACCGCCCATAATGACGGTGTTGAGGCTGAACATGGTTTTGTCAGCATGATGCCACAAGCCAATGGCAATACATTTGTCAGCTGGTTAGATGGACGAAACAGCAAAAAAACAGCCCGCTCAGATGAACACGGTCATGCTGGCTCAATGACATTAAGGGCCGGAGTTTTTAACTCAACAGGCGTCGCCGTTAATCGTTGGCAACTTGATCATCGTGTGTGTGAATGCTGTCAAACCAGCGCTGCATTAACGCCCAATGGCCCTATAGCGGTGTACCGTAATAGATCAACACACGAAGTTAGAGATATTTTTATTACTCGTTTGGTCGATGAGATTTGGACCGATCCTGTGCCTGTACATATTGATGGCTGGAAAATTTCGGGCTGTCCGGTTAATGGACCCGTTGTTATGGCAAGTGATCAAGATGTTGCTGTCGCTTGGTTTACGGGCAAAGATCAACGTCACCAAGTAAAATTAGCTATTTCACATGATAGTGGTGCAACATTTTCTGCGCCGATAATTGTCGCAAAAGAACAGGCGTTAGGCCGGGTAGGTATGACCTTACTACCTAACAACGATATTGTGGTTAGCTGGGTTAAAAATGCTCAACAGAGCACTGAATTGATCCTATCTCGTTATTCCTCCAAAGGGGAACTACTGAGTAATACGCCAGTGACCTTATTAAGTAAATCAAGGCGCAGCGGTTTTCCTGTCATTACTTCGATAGAAAATCGTGTTTTTGTCAGTTGGACTAATATTGAGCAAGGGCAAAAAGTAGAGCTAGCCCAAGTCGATTACCCAGACTGATTTTTTCTTTATCAGTCGTGGTATTTTTTGCTCCTGACTAAAACTTAAATACAAGGTAGTCAACACTGACTTTCAATCCATCATATTAAGAATGTTCTATGGTATGCAAATACCCATTAGGCAGGCAGATTTATAACGACCATGGATGCTCACTATCGAGGTATTACAAAAGCATCAATAGCGGTTGCACGCAAAGACTATTACGTTTAATGTTCATCCAATTTTTTGTCTACATAAAACGCTGTAATTATGACCCATAACTTTATAAACGAAATAACATGGAGAGGCATGCTGCACGACGCAATGCCCGGAACCGAAGAGCATCTTTTGGAGGCAATGCGCTGCGCTTATGTGGGGTTTGATCCTACAGCAGACTCTTTACATATAGGTAACTTAGTTCCCATTATGTTGTTAAGCCATTATCAACGTTGTGGGCACAAACCTGTTGCGTTAGTTGGCGGAGCCACAGGTATGATTGGCGACCCGTCTGGTAAATCAGCAGAAAGAAATCTGTTAGATGAAGTCACATTGCGACACAACCAAGACGCTATCAAAAAGCAATTAGCACAATTCCTAGATTTTGATGGTAAAACCGCAAACGCGGCTATATTAGTTAATAACTATGATTGGATGAAAAACTTTTCATTTTTAGATTTCATTCGTGATGTCGGTAAACACATCACGGTTAATTACATGATGGCAAAAGACTCAGTAAAAAGTAGGCTAACGGGTGACAATTCAGATGGTATGTCTTTTACCGAATTTACTTACCAATTAGTTCAAGGTTATGATTTTCTGCATTTGTATCAACACAACAACTGCTCAATTCAAATGGGCGGAAGTGACCAGTGGGGCAATATCACCACTGGAACCGAACTCGTTCGCCGCATCGGTGGCGGAAAAGGTTATGCCATTACCTGCCCCTTAATTACTAAATCTGACGGCTCTAAATTTGGTAAATCTGAAGGCGGAAATGTGTGGCTAGATAAAAACCGCACCTCCCCATATAAGTTTTATCAATATTGGCTAAACAGCACGGATGAAGATGCTGAAAGTTATATTAAAATATTTACTTTCCTCGATCAAAATACCGTTGAAGCACTCATTGCAGAACATCGCGAAGCACCACATACGCGTATTTTACAAAAACGCTTGGCAGAAGAAGTGACGCTGAACGTTCATTCACAAGCCGATTTAGATAATGCGATTACTGCCTCCAATATCTTATTTGGTAAATCAACATCAGAAGACTTGAAGGGGTTAGACAGTGCAACCTTTCTCGATGTATTTGATGGTGTACCAAGCGTTGAATTAAAGAAAGAAGAGCTTGACGGTCTTGGTATTATCGCCGCATTGGGAGATAAATCGAATTTTTTGAAGTCAAATGGCGAGGCGCGAAGAGCATTAAAAGAAAACGCTATCGCAGTAAATAAAGAAAAGGTAAAAGATGATTATATTTTATCAAAAACTGATTTGATTAATGATCAATTTATTTTGCTTCAAAGAGGAAAGAAAACCTATTTTGTTTTGATGTTTTTGTGATAAATGTGCGGCTATCTTAAATCTCGTGTGAACATTGTAAAAATTGTTGTAGCAATCAAAGTTTATGGCCATTAAAAAGTTTATGGCTGATGACAAAGAAAATGAGTGTTTTTTGAAATTATTGGGGTCAGGATCACTTTAAGCCCTA
>CAZMDX010000407.1:0-3972 GCA_964564805.1 uncultured Pseudoalteromonas sp.
GACCAAATTTAGCTGGGAAAATAAAAATATTGCGGTGGTTTAAATGATGTTGCGTGGCTTCTGGGATACGCTTATTTAGCCATTTGTTCCAGTAATTTCGAAGTACTTTCATAACAGGATCCTCATAACAGGACTCTCATAACAGAACCTACGCTTTTATAGGATCGACAGCTTCGAGCAAAATTTTGCTTAAGCTACCCTGAGCACTAAAGTCGCTTGAAGCGCTGCGTAATCTATGTTCAGCCACTGCCGGTAGTATGGCCTGAACATCCTCTGGAATTAAATAGTCTCTATCATTGATAAAGGCCCATGCTTTTGCAGAACTTAACAGGGCTTTGGTTGCCCGTGGAGATAACGGGTTAGCAAATTGGTTACTTTCGCGACTGAAGGTGACTAAACGCAAAATATAGTTGAGTAGTTCATCCGAGGCATGTACCTGTCGGGCTACATCTTGCAACTCAATAAATTCGGTAATATCCATTACCGTTTCTAATTTATGTTGAATGTTTCCCTGCTGTGTTTTCAACATACTTTTTTCTGCCTCTTTGTCAGGATATCCTAACTGAATTCGCATTAAAAAACGGTCCAATTGTGACTCTGGAAGAGGATACGTGCCTGACTGATGCATTGGGTTTTGTGTGCCGATTACAAAAAAAGGGGAGGGTAGTGGGCGTGTTTTACCATCTAAACTGACTTGTCTTTCTTCCATTGCCTCAAGCAATGCGCTTTGGGTTTTAGGGCTTGCCCGATTAATTTCATCCGCTAATACCAGTTGATTAAAAATAGGCCCTGGGTGAAAACGGAACGTTTGTTCGTTGTTATCAAAAATATTGATGCCAAGCATGTCCGCGGGTAACAAGTCTGATGTAAACTGAATACGAGAATATTCTAGGCCCAATACTTTAGCTAAAGTATGTGACAAAGTGGTTTTTCCCATGCCAGGTAAATCTTCGATTAACAAATGCCCGTTGGCTATTAAACACGTTAGTGCCAATTTAATTTGTTGTTGCTTGCCAATTAATATCTGACAGGATTGTTCTATGGCCTTAGCCAATTTGTTGTGCAGCATAAGATAATGTTATCCAAGGGGGCAATTTTAATCAACAATGAGATATTTTAACGCAAATTTGCCAATTTTTGGGTGGTTTAGCTAATACTTATGTATGAAATTGAATTAATCGATGAATTGATTGCGTCAATCCGTATAGTGTTAGGTACGTGCAACGTTAAAAAATTAAATTAATGAAAAGTATTCAAATAGAAGACGATCTTTACCACTTTATTGCTTCACAGACTCAAGACATCGGTGAAAGTGCATCGGATATTTTACGCCGATTAGTTATGCCTCAATCGCTGACTTCAGCTTTGCAGGATACCCATGTTATTGCAAGAACATCAGACTGTTCTCTTAGTGATAATGATGCCATCTTGGCAGACAGCACAACTGAAGCTTGTCAGGTTTCGGCTGTATTTAACGAACTTGAAGGACAACAGTTACAAGCTATCCCAAAAATGGTGGAAAGATGGTTGCTGGTTTTATCGATTATCCACAAACATAATTCTCATAAATTCAATAAAGTATTGGGTATGAGTGGGCGTAATAGAACATATTTTGCTACTGACAAAGATACACTATTGACAACAGGTAGTAGTACTAATCCTAAAAACGTGCCGGGTTCTGATTATTGGGTAATCACCAATAACAATACTGTCAAGAAAATTAACATGCTTAAAGAAGTGGCTGAACAGGTGGGATTTGATTTATCCGAAATAGAACAATTGATTACAATATTTGCCCCTGAACATATTAAATAAAAAAAGGATCATTATGGCTCTTCATCCAGAAGCAGGAAAACCCGCGAGTAAAGAGCAGTTGGTCAATGTTGCAAAGCTGACCAGTGCCTATTACACCAATCAGCCAACAAAAGGTGATATTACTCAAGCGGTGTCTTTTGGTACGTCGGGGCATCGTGGTAGCTCATTTTTAAACACTTTTAACGATATGCACATTGCCGCTATCTGTCAGGCGCTAGCAGAATTCCGACAAGACCAAAATATTACAGGTCCGTTATATATGGGGATGGACACACATGCGTTATCTGAAGCTGCCTTTTCAACAGCAGTCGAGGTACTAGCGGCAAATCGTGTCAATTTAGTCGTTCAAGAAGATCGTGGTTACACCCCTACACCTGTCATATCCCATGCCATCTTGCAGCATAATCTGCACCATGGCGTTGATTTAACAAAGGACCAAGCTGATGGTGTGGTGATTACGCCGTCACATAACCCACCAGAAGACGGCGGTTTCAAGTACAACCCACCTCATGGTGGACCTGCTGATAGCGACGTCACTAATCTTATACAGCAACGTGCAAATGAGATCATCAGCAATGACATGGCTGATGTGAAACGTATGAGTTTGGCTGCAGCCTATGACTCTGCTTTCTTAACAGAAACTGACTTTTCCGAAAGTTATATTGACCAGCTCGACCAAGTAATCGATATGCAAGCCATTGCAAAAGCGGGACTGGTCTTAGGCACAGATCCACTAGGTGGTGCTGGTCTGGGTTATTGGGACAAAATAGCCAAACGTTATGGATTAAATATTGAAGTGGTCAACCGTAATGTTGATCAACAATTTGGCTTTATGTATCGAGATAAAGACGGGAAAATCCGCATGGATTGTTCGTCACCATACGCAATGACAGGTTTAATTGAATTGAAAGACAAATTTGATGTGGCCTTTGGTAATGATCCTGATTTTGATCGTCACGGAATAGTGACCCCAACAAGTGGCTTGATGAACCCTAATCATTACTTGGCAGTGGTCATTCAATATTTATATCAATACAGAACAGATTGGCCAAAAGATGTCAAAGTAGGTAAAACCTTAGTATCAAGTAGCATGATTGACCGAGTTGTGAAGAGTTTAGGCCGTGAATTGGCAGAAATGCCAGTAGGGTTTAAGTGGTTTGTACAAGGGTTATTGAATAGCGAAATCGGTTTTGCTGGCGAAGAAAGTGCAGGCGGCATATTTTTGCGACGGAACGGCAAACCATGGGCAACCGATAAAGATGGAATTATTTTGTGTTTGTTAGCAGCTGAAATTATAGCTGTCACCGGCAAAGACCCTGGCGAGCATTATCAGGCAATGACTGAGCAGTTTTCATCACCAGTTTATACCCGTATTGATATAGCAGCTAATCACGCTCAAAAACAAGTCTTAAGTAAGATGGATAAAAACGTTATTCATTCCACAGAACTCGCTGGCGAAACTATTACTAATATTCAAACTCATGCTCCTGGAAATAATGCAGCTATTGGGGGAGTAAAAGTCAGCACTGAAAATGGTTGGTTTGCGGCTCGCCCATCGGGTACTGAAGAAATTTACAAAATATATGCAGAAAGCTTTAATGGCTCTGAACATCTAGCTTTGCTGGTTAAAGAAGCTCAAGCATTAGTGGCTCAAGTGTTTAAAATTGCCAATGTATAATTAACAAATACAAATTGTTTAACTTATGTAAGAAGCTTACGTTTTTTTATTGAATTCGTAAGCTTTTTTGTATATTTAACATTTATTTAACAAACTATCGTAAAAATTCCTGTTAAAACTGTCTTACATTTTTTTTCTGTAATTTTATTACGTCATTTAAAACCTGATATTGGCAAAGAACGTTAGGGTAATTGACATCTGAATAAAACTAATTTGAGGTGTAACATGAGTGCGAAAATATCAGTATCTAAACCATCTTCTTTACCAAAAAAAGCCATGAAAGATGCGATCGTTAGACATTTACATTGCTCCTTAGGCACGGATGAAAATAAAGCAAATAATCACGCGTGGTGGAAAGCAACATGCGCGTCAGTACAAGAGCATGTGTTGGAGCAACTGCGTAAAACTCAAAAATCTCATTATTTAAACGATACTCGTGCGGTGCATTATTTTTCTGCAGAGTTTTTAATGGGTCGTTT
>CAZMDX010000408.1:0-7071 GCA_964564805.1 uncultured Pseudoalteromonas sp.
TTACATAAGCTTTTTCGTTTTGAAAACTGGCCATGTGTATTACTCTCTTTTGGGTTATTAACTAAATCTAAAAAAAGTCTATTTACTAATGACTTCGAAGTCAATTGATAATAAGATGAAAAAAAATTAGCACTTTAAACGATAAAAAGAAAAAAATGGGAGATTACTATGACGGAATTTGGCGTCTTAAACTGGAGCATTTTAATAGTATACATAGCTGCAAATTTATTATTAGGCCTGGTGATAGGAAAAAGAATTAAAACCGATAATGATTTTTATATCGGTCAAAAGACCACTCCTTGGTGGGCAATTGGTATTTCCGTAGTCGCCACCTACGTTAGCGCAATGACATTTCTGGGTGCCCCAGCTTGGGCCTATAAAGACGGTCTCAGTGTCATCGCTATCCACCTTAATTACCCATTAGTAATAATGATCGTTATTATTTTCTTTTTCCCCTTCTTTTATAACTCAGGCGTGGCGTCTATCTATGAGTATCAAGAAAAAAGATTTGGCAAACGTGCTAGGGCGTTAATTTCCTCTATTTGGTTGGTATCGCAAACCATGTCTTCTGCTGCTGTACTTTATGCAACTTCTGCGGTGTTGAGTTTCATCACTGGCGTAGACGTTATAGCCGCAATATTTATTGTTACTATCATTGCACTGGCTTACACCGTTTTAGGCGGTATTACTGCCGTAATATGGACGGATGTAATCCAGTCAGTCATCTTATTTGCTGGTGCGGGTATTATCTTTTATGCGCTGCTTAATGAAAGCAGTTTCTCAATCATGGATTCTCTCGTTCAACTTAAATCTGAAGGTAAACTCAACCCGCTGATCACTGATTGGGACTTTAACAATACCACTACAGTATGGAGCGGTATTATTGCCATGACGCTTTACCACACAACTGTTTATGGAACTAATCAGATGATGGTTCAAAGAACGTTAGCCGCAAAAAACATAGGTGACGCTAAAAAGTCCTATTTACTTATGGGTTTTGCTGCTTTCTTTATCTATTTATTTTTCATTGTTCTTGGGGTACTTTTTTATAGTTATTATCAAGGCAAAACATTTGATAACGAAAATCTGATTATCCTAGAGTTTGCTGCTGAATACGGGATGCCAGGTTTAATGGGGCTGATAGCGGCGGCAGTGATGGCTGCATCTATGTCAAGTCTCGACTCTGCCTTTAACTCATTGTCGACGGTTACCACCATCGATTTCTACAAAAAATATTTTAAAAAAGGGGCTCCAGAAGCTCATTATTTGAAAGCATCTAGAATGTTCACGCTGTTTTGGGCGTTACTCATCATATTCCCTGCCATCATGTATCACCTGCATAGTTCAGGCTCAATTTTGGAAGTATTGAGTAAAGTGGGATCCTACTTTGTGGGTGCCCAACTTGGCATGTTTGGATTAGGATTTTTCTCAAAACAAGCGACCGAAAATGGTTTACTTGTGGGTACCGCAGTTGGGTTTGTTACTGTTGCAGCTGCAGCTATCGGGACAGATATTGCATGGCCTTGGTATTGTTTAATTGGTGCTGGTGTCAATGTGATCGTCACCATTATTGCTAGCCGTATCATTGATGGCAAACAGCATGAATTATCAGAATATACTGTCAAAGGTCAGCAGTTGAAGTTTGCCAGAGAAGGATTGGCAGAAAAAGAAAATGGGTGGTATCGCATCCCAGGTAAAGTTGACCGAGTTAACTATTGGTTATTTGCTTTCTTTATTTTGACCTTGATTTTCTTGTGGTCTATTCAATACATGGTTTAACAACGGATTATTATGTCAATAATTAATCAATTTTATGATGCGCTTGCGCACGATTTACCGCTAACGAATATAGTGAGCGAAGACGTGACTTTATTCGCCTCTGACCCGATCAATGAACTTCAAGGCATTGATGCAATAAGAGATCAATACTGGAAAGTATTGTCTGAATCATTAGACAATATTGAACGCAGACCATTTATTGAATTTGATAGTATTTATAACGATCATAAATGGATGGCCGCTACAGGCTATTTTATAGGTGATTTTGTCAATGATTTGCTTGGAATCCCTGCCACTAAAAAACCTATCTATTTAAGGTTTACAGAATTGGTGCAGTTACAAAACGAAAAAATAATCAACTACTATATCATCATAGATTTCTTAGATGTTATGCACCAAGCTGGTGTTAACCCTTTACGAAAAGGCCTTGGGCACGATGGTTTGATAATGCCACCGTCCACTATGGATGGGTTAAACCCTATAGAATCCGATGTCGAACAAAGCCAACAATCAGAGCAATTGGTGTTATGCATGCTCGAAGAACTGGGTTGTTTTGACGGTAAGTCACTGGCTAGTATGAAGTTAGAAAATTACTGGCATCCAGACTTCATGTGGTACGGGCCAGCAGGCATCGGTATGACCAGAGGTATTAGTGACTTTCGAAAAAATCATCAAGGCCCTTTTGTTTTTAGTTTTCCTGACAGAGTTGTTGACCATAAAGCAGCAATCATCAAAAAAGGTAACTATGTTTCAACCGGTGGCTGGCCACATATGCATGGTTCACATTTAACTGGAGGCTGGCTTGGATTGCCTCCTTCGGGGGTAAAACTTGAGCTGAGAGTGATTGATATTTGGCGCAGAGAAAATAATCTTTTAAAAGAAAATTGGGTGGGAATTGACATCATTCACATGTGTAAACAAATGGGTTTAGATGTTTTTGCAATGATGAAAGACGCGTACCACCTTAGATGAGTATCTTTACGCGAATAGATACAATGTCAGATTCATCATCAACGGTAATTATTTATAAACGGTGTAACCATGCAAAAAAATAATGTCACTCAAGTATATTGGAAAGATTTACCAGAACTACTGTCACCTCAGGGTAAACCAAACCCATCATTAAAGAACTTTGATTTAGAGTTTATTGATATTGTAGATTATATTATTCGCATTACTCACCGTATCTGGGAACAGAAAAACATCGCGTTGTGTAACGATTATTATGCAGAATATTGTCCCGTACACACACTAGGTGGATACTCTGATGATGTCGCTACCGTAATAAAAAATACATTGTTAACTTTGGCAGCATTCCCTGATCGTACCTTAATTGGTGAAAACGTAGTGTGGCGGGACTTAGGCGAAGATAACGGTTATTACTCATCGCATCGCATTACAAGCATAATGACCAATAAAAATCCTTCTGAATTTGGTGCTTCTACGGGTAAAACCGGTCGTGTTACAACTATCGCAGATTGTGTCTGTTATGAGAATAAAATTGTTTATGAATGGTTAATGCGAGACAACAGTTTTCTGGTGAAACAGTTAGGCATTAGCCTGATTGATGCGGCAACACATTTTGCTAACTTACCTACAAATGAAACTTTTGAAATATGGCGTGCACAAGAAATCACCCGAATTAAAGCTTTACAACCAACGTCACATCAGTGGCATACACCATTAGATGACAGTAGTGAAAAATTTGCACAGTTTTGGATAAACACACTTTTTAATAAAAAAGCCTTTGGTGAAGTCAAAGATTTCTACCATAAAAATGCTAAATTACAATGGCCAGGAGGCATCGAAGCGGTAGGTATTCCTGCTATCAGAGGAGTATTTATTCAGTGGCTCGCACAGAGCCCTGAAGCGTCAGCAACCTGCGACCACATTAGTGTTGTTCCCTTTGAAGATAACGCCACTGACATTGCCATTCGTTGGTCGGTAGCCGGCACGTTTACGCCTAAAAACGAATTATTCTCAAAGTACACAGGACAATGCTTTTTCGTAATGGCGGCGACTCATTTGAGAATAATCAATGGTAAAATTAGTGAAGAATGGACAGTGTTTGATGAAGTTGCAGCTTATGCAAACATGATCAGAGATTACAACAACAGCGATACTAAGCAGGGAATTGAATAATGTTAGATATGCTTATTAAAACATTCACTCAAGGCGATGTTGCCGGTTACAAATCAAGTCTGTTGCACTCTTCATTCTGGTCTCAACACAATACTAAGATGTTTGGAGAGGATAAATTGACCTCTGTGCCATTAACTTGGTTGACGTCTGCAGGCCGTTGCGAAGTATTCCAAAGCTTAGTTGTACAGCAAGCGAATATCTCAGTTATACACTTAAAACTAAAAATACAAAATTATGATTTACCGATAAACTATACATTTTGGCTGCATAATAATGGTGAGGTAATCAAATCCGCATATGCCATTCTTGATACATGGCAACTAGCGATTGCCAAAAATACCCCTGCAGATGAAATAACGTTATCTTTACCAGAACCCGATCCCTTGGTGATCCCTGATTATGATCAGCAAGATAACTTGCAGGGAGAATTCGCTACACCGTCTTGTCTTGTTACACAGCCGTGTTCACTTAATGCCCTATTAGACTCTTGGTGGACGATTTGGGGCAACTCGCAACTATCAACTATTGATGACGTCTACACAAAAAAATCTGATATTTCTTTACCTGGATCTTTTCAACAAAAAAATCGCAGTGACATATTTGAGTTTGTGTTAATGATCAAGTCAAAATTAACACGTGTTTTTTGTCAATTAGAGAGTGTTGTGATTGAAGGTAACAACGCAGCAATAAAATGGTTTATTGACGGTGATGAAAGTGGGAAAAAAATAAGACTACCATTCATTACTATCATAAAAACAGACGCTGAACAGATTACCTGTGAAATAATCACCTGCGACATTTTGGCCTTTAATAAACGCTATAATCATTCAAAAATTTTTGAGTTGCCAACAATGTCAGAACTTTTTGACAAGTAGCTAGATAGTGCAAGCCAGCATCTATATTCTACCACTTTATGATATATGGGAGTCGCGGTTGATATGCGGCTCTATGTCGGCAAATAATTATCGTCAGGGACGTGGGTAACCTTTTTCAAAATGTGTGTTAACCACCACAATGAATCAGAAGTTGTTGAACGACAAAAAAATTGAATCCATAAAACGTCACTATTTGAAGCGGGTCAATAAAGTAAAGCTAATTTAGCACCTCGTTAAAAAGCTGGATAACTTAAAAATATAATTTAATTAAATGAGTACACAATCAATGCCCGCAACATCTACCATCATCATATTAAACATCCTTTGTATTAACCGTTAGGTCCACATTAACAATAAAAAAATTTGACCTGTAAGCGACACACATCTTTCTATTTTTAGTCATTGTAACAAAACAACTCATAAGCTCGGGACACATATAAGTCGAGCCAGCGGGCTGATAGAGTATTCACAACTCAGTAGGTTGTTTAGCTATTCTTTTAGCAATGTATATTGAGCTAGATCATATACTCTATAGAACCCTCGGGCTGCGTATTCGAGGTTACCTCACTGCTATCTTTAACCCTAAAAGTAACCATCTTCACATGCAACTCTGTAATAGCTTTACTACCTGTTTTGATACACAGACCCGGCACTAAAGCATGAATAAAGGAGGCAATTGCCGCTTTAAAAAGCTTCATTGAAAAACTCATTGCAGTAAAAAAGTGTTGTATGTATGTTTCGTTGACAGACTTTGGATGGTCAATAAATAGTTGTTTAAACATGATTGTTTCCTATTGCTAAACGTAACTGGCTAAATTAGCTTTATCACTCAGTGGGAGTAAAAAATCTGACTCGGTTGAGGATGGATAAGTTTTGGCACAAGTATTTAAAAAAATTTGCATATTCGATACCGCAACCTTGTCCTTTATGAAAATTAGTTGGAGCAAATCAAGTTACAATAAGCGTTCAATAACTAAACGTCTACTACAAATACCTGGAAAATTGGAACTGTCCAGCATTCTAGACTTTTATTTCTACAACAAAAAAAAGTGATGGTTTAGGTGTATATCTTAGCTGAATCATTGCCCCTGAGCATGGCAAAGTATTGCATAAGTTATGACGTTCATGTAAACAAAATGATGTACTGGGCTAAGACCAAAGTCGTTGTCACCTTAAATTCGATTGACCTGTGCAATAACACCTTGATGTTCCCACACATATCGACGATTGTTTCATGAAACTGGAGTGTCATGAAATAAGGTGAATTCGGAATTACAACGTACAAACCAGTGCAATTTTACTATTATCTGAGTTTGTAGTCAGACGTGTCACTCCTTTAGGACATACATCAGATACGTCAGCGAAAGTCTGCCAACCTGCATCCGTATTGGCTTTATCCCACTGCATCAACATACTACCCACCGCTGCGATAGCATAACCGTTTCCAGCCCAGGCATAATAGTATGCCCCATTAGGCAAAGTGGTTAGCCGTTCAATCTGGCCTGTTTCAGGATGATAACTTTTTAATTGCCACTGAATATCCTCCCCTTTACCAATAGACGCGGTATAGCTCATCAATGACGAACGAGGTATAGCAAATAAACTTGGACCAATATTTTCATCTAACACTTGGCTAGTTTGCGTTTGTATATCAGCCAGTTGTAATGTGTTTGGTTCCCCCAAAACAAATAACATCACCCGATTACTATCTACCCATGCATGGTAACCAACTGGGTTGATATTGGTTAGCAACTCACTTGCAGGCTCAGCAAACTGCTGTTGAGGACTCAATGGGTAACGCCACAGTTTTTGTTTATTATCGATAGCCCGAATGACAGAAAAACTTTTACCTGTAGGCATCAGTGTAGGTGAATATTCACTTTCTATTGAATTGGTTAGATTTGACACCTGTCCTGACTCAAGTGAGACAAATATGCTGTCTGTTTGTTCGACTAATTGCTCTTTTTTTTGCTCTTTTTTTTTGCTTGTTAGTGCGGCAGTATAGAGGAGTGAATTACCATCAGGCAAAAACAAGGGCTGGTTATCGTATTCTGACCTTTGGGTGAGGGCTTTAAGATGACTCACCTTCAGTCGACTATCTTGTATCTCTACATCACCCACATAAATATCATATCCCGGCATCTTTGCTGATGCCGAAAATATCATTACGCTTAACAAACCAGTCATTAATTTCATATCTGTCCTTTAGCCGTCAGACCATGGTGTAATTGTATTTCATCCTAACTTTAACTTTAACTTTAACTTTAACTTTAAC
>CAZMDX010000409.1:0-3783 GCA_964564805.1 uncultured Pseudoalteromonas sp.
TCTATTTTGCCCCTTAAGTGGGCGTTAGAGGCCTTGTATGGGATACGATAAATCGTTCTTCGATGATGATGGTGAAGAGTATCCGTACTTAGTATCATTCGAAAATGGTAAATATATGTATTTAATCAGCGTTGTCTGGAATGATAGGGATGCCGAGCTAGTGATTCAAAACAGTGGATCTCATTTAATATTTGATGATGATGGAAGTTGGGCAGTTTATAGGTTGCCTGCTGAAAAAATATTTCCCGGCAAAAATAAACTTAGCCATGATGCACTCCTTTTTTATATGGGATTACTCGATAAATATTCGGATCGTGCAAGGATATACACGAAAGATGAGATTGATATTAGTTATGAGAAATTTTGTGATAGTAAGGGTCATCTAACAAGCGATTCATAGAGATTCGCCTAAACAGTCATGCCTTTTGCTGGGCAAAAGTCCCGCCAGCTCAGGCTCACTCAATAATCGGGCGTTATGGTGTTTTAGCTTATATCAACAATTGATATCATTTCTAGGAAATTTCATGTCAGATTTTTTACTTTCACAGCTGTTAGTTTCTATTACTTTAGCTATCGAATGTTTTGCTATGCAACTTAAGAATAAAAATCGTATTTTAGCTCTTTTATCTATTAGCTGTTTATTTAATGGATTTCATTATTTATTACTTGATCAACCTACGGCAGGCTACATTTTTCTTTTTTCTAGTATTAGATTTTTAATTGCTATTAAGTGGAAGTTTCAATGGATGGCTGCTGCTTCACTTTGTGTTAGTTTATTTATTACTATTTATAGTTATATTGGCTTTTTAAGTATTCTAGGTTTTATAGCTACTGTTTTCATTACTACTGGTTCATTTAGCGCTAATGACAAATTTTTACGCATTATGATGATAATGGGTGGGACTTTATGGCTGGTTCATAATGCGATTTTATGGTCACCTGTCGGTATACTCGTAGAAACTGTTTTTGTCGGGAGTAGTGCTATTGGTTATTACCGTTATTATATCGCTGAAAAGTTAGATAAATCCACACCATAACAAGCGCTTTAAACGGAACAAAAACAGTTGGCTACGTTCCACTTCGCTACACATTATAGCCAACAATTTTTGTCCGCTTAAGCGGGCGTTATGTTTTTATACATTAGTGTCATAACTACTTTAAGGGGTATGTAAATGAACGACGGTGATAAAGATAAAACACCTCAAAAAAACAATATGGGGTTAGCAATTTCGATGGGTGGCGGAATAGGTCTTATGTTTGATCTGTTTATCTTTGATAGTGTAGGTATTGGGATGTCAATTGGTGCTGGTATTGGCATTGCTCTAAGCAGTTTTAACCAAAAAAAATAAACCTAAATACTGTGTGCTATCAACCATATAACAAGCCATTCAAGCAGGACTTTTAACAGTTGGCTAGGTTCCGCTTCGCTTCGCATTATAACCAACAATTAAAAGCCTCTTAGTGGGGCGTTATGCGTAAAGGAGTCAGATGCAATTTTCAAAGTTTGAAAGTTCGTTATATTTAGAGATTGCAAAAATAATGGAGTCTGAATCTCCACTTAAAGCATCTGAATATGAAACAGGAATTAGAGCTGGATATTTTGTGGTTGGCTCTGACGATGACCCTATCAATTTAGTGTTTTCCTTTCCCTTGGAAAATGATGATTGTTATCTTACTTTAACTGATGGTGAAGCATCGGAAGTAGCTAAAGAAATAGTTTCGATCCAAGAGTTTAATGAAACTAACGCTCACCTATGTGACGGACACACTGTACCAACAAAAAATAGATACTTTAATGAGGCAGGTTGGGTATCTCATTTAATCACGATTCCTGCTATTGCCTATGATGATTTACCAAATACAATGAATATTGGCGGTAGAAAAATAAGGCTTCATTTAGTTATACCGCTTTCAGAGAGCGAGTATAATGTTAAATTAAAAAGTGGGTATGACGATTTGCTTGATTACTTTGAAGAAAACCAAAGAGATATAGTGGGTTTCAATTACGCATAATAAGCTGTTAAACAAGGACAAAAAACAGTTGGCTCTTGCTCCTTCGTCGCTTATTTTAGCCAACTACTATTTGCCTCTTAATGCGGCGTTGGTGTAATAAGGAGGTTTTAGGTGAACTTGAAAAATTTAAGTCTATTCTTAGCTGTTTTTATTTGTGGTTGTCAGACTACAAGCGAGAATCGATATAATAGCTCTAGTATAAATAACACTGTAAAAAATGAACCACGTTGTACTGTGTTCCCAAGAAAAATTGAAAATTTTAGCGATACGACTCAAGAGGGTTTTCCCATAAAAAGAGTTTCTCCGGAGTATCCAAAATCAGCAGCAAGAAATAAAATAAATGGCTACGTCAAATTTGAGTTCGATATTTCTTCTGAAGGTAAGCCCTTTAACATTGGTGTTATAGAATCTTCTCAATCTGGTCTTTTCATAAAGCCAGCAACTCAAGCACTTAAAAAGTGGCGATTTAATCCGTATAAAGAAAATGGTTTACCTATTGACAGTATTTGCCAATCAATCCGATTAGACTTTAAGGTGTAAATTACACTAACAAGACGTTCAAACGGACAAAAAACAGTTGGCTGTTTCACTCCGTTCACAATTTTAGCAAACAATTTTTTGCCGCTCAACCTGGCGTTAGGATCAAAAAATGGAAAGAAATATATTAACCTTCTTAGCCTTAACTATTTTCTCTCTGCAATTAGCCGCAGAAGAGACCCTCATGACTGCAGGCTCGGACTATCAGATATCTATACCGTCTGATTGGATTGAAATTCCTAGAGATGTACTTGATCAATATGAAGTGGCTGTAAAAAATGCCTCAGGACAAGATCAAACATATGAATATGGTTATCAATCATCTAGCGCTGTTAATTGGTTCGAGCATCCATATGCTTTAGTTCAGGTCAAGCGAACCGGAAGAGTTCCGGAGGGACAGTTAAAGCAATATCAAAAGATAGAAAGTGGCTTTAAGGAAGGAATAGATAAAGCGGAAGACTTAGCTGGGGATCTACTAAAAAATATAACCATGGGTGAAACAATATACGAGCAGGATAGTCATATATTGTGGTCAGCTATGACAATGGACATGGCAGCAGTTGGTAAAGTGAAAGGCCTTATTGCTGTTAAGCTTACAGAGTTTGGGGTAGTTCAATTTATGGGCTACGACAAAATAGAGAGCTTTCCTCAAATTGAACCAACTTATAGGAAAATGATTCATAGTATAGCGCTCAATCAGCCTGATATTTATATGCCTCGATTAACTGACAATGCGCCTACATTATTTGGTATTAATTTAGGGCAATCCTTGATGGCTGGAATTATTGGAGGTCTTATTGGTGGCTTATTTGGGTTGTTCAAATATTTCACCAGAAAAAATCCTAACAAAGGTAGTAATAATGACAAATAAAAAATCCGGCTTCGCCTCCATTTTTGTTCGCATATTCTACCGACGTTATGTGCCAAAGGAGAAGTGTAAGCATGAATTCTAAAATTGATTTTTCCTCATGTTCTCTCAGTGAGCTTTACTCTTCAGCAGAATCTATTGATCGAGATATGTACCCTGAAAGAGCCAAAGAAATAGATGACCTTATCCGTAAAAAAGAAGCGGAGCATCCAGAAGAAATTGATACGACCAAGGATATCGGAGAAAAAGCAACTAAAACAGATCGGCTTTTAGCTACTCTGATTGATGGCGTGATGGCCATTATAGCAATCATACCTGTTGTTAATTATGTTGGTCTTGCTGCCTTCGAAAATACTACATTACCC
>CAZMDX010000410.1:0-2340 GCA_964564805.1 uncultured Pseudoalteromonas sp.
CCTTGGTAACTAAAATACAGCTGTTCTCTAGCCGACAACAAAGCCTCTAAAAATAAGTATCGGTCATCTAGTCGTCGAGATCTGTCGCCTCGTTTTGCAGGAGCCAAACGCATAAGATCAAATCCCATAGGTACACTTTGACGAGGATAATCGCTATCGTTCATACCTAGCAAACACACCATTTTAAAAGGGATACTGCGCATGGGCATCAATGTACAAAAATTCACATAACCTGCTAAAAATCGCTGCCCTACGCCATTTTCTTGAATATTTTGCTGCAACTCACTGACAAATACATCTTGATCAATCTCTTGGGTATATTGATGACTGTGCACTAACATTTTTTCGAGGGTTTCACGAAGGATAAGCATGTCGGCTTGTTCTGTTTCATCGGCTTCATACAACTCAGTCAATAATTCAAGAGCTTGCTCAACTTTATGCTGTATATTTTGCAGTTTATCCTGAATATTGTGTTGTGTTTTTTGCGTATTCTGACAAAACGCTAATACCTTTAAAAGTGAACCAGTAAATTGATAACATTTTCCTAAAGCAATAGCTTGTTGACCTTCAATGTCAGCATAGGCCGAAATTAATTCTTGATCACCTTGGTATAAATCGGTGCTTGCCATAGCATAACCCGCTAACAACCGCTGAAGACCAAACACCCAGGTATTTTGTTTCTCTGGTGGTAAATTCCAACGCTGTTTGTCATAGTCGTTCCAGCCCCATCGTACCCCCGCATCGGTTAACCAATGTTGTATTAATTCAAATTCTTGAGGGTCAATAGCAAATTTACGCTGCACCGCTGGCACTTCAAGTAATGATAATACTTCGGATAATGTTAAGCGGCTTTGATGCAATTTCATCAGCTGCAAAAAACTGCTTAACAATGGTGATACCTGACCCACATTACGATCTGAAATAGCATAAGGAATAGATAACTTGTTATCTACCGCGCCAAATACCCCCTCAATAAATGGAGCATATGTGGCGACATCGGGCATCATCACAATCACATCACCTGGGTGCCAATCGGGGTTGTCGTTAAAACGTTTGAGTAATTGGTCGTGCAGAATTTCTAGCTCACGTACTTTGGAATGACACGCATGAATCTGTAAAGAGCTGTCTGAATCAGCAATTTCAACTTTAGGATAATGATTGCCATTGGATAATAACTCACTGGCGTCAAGTTCATCAGCGGTGGCCCTAAACTGCAAATGGTTCACATCAGATTGAATATGCTGTAGCAAACACTCTGGTTGCATATCTACAAAATAGTCTTGTTGCTGCAATTCAAAGCCCAGTAACATATCTTGATAATCTCGGCCCAATTTACCCCAAGAGGCCAGTAATGGATTACCTACATCTAAAAAATCGACACCGCCTAAACCTTCTTTGTTATCTAATGATTTATTACTTATCGCTTTAAGCTGAGCTTTAGCCTGTGTTTTTTTATCAACAATATCGCCCCAATAATGCTGACTAGGATTAAACCAAAATATCAATACATCGCGTGTTTCAGCCAAAGCACTGAGGACTTCTAACTGCTGCATTGGCATGGCCGAAATACCAAATACCATAAGCGGTTTTTTGTTTTTAGTCTGAGTTTGTTGATTAACCGAGCTATGTAATGCTGTAAGCAAAGTGTGATGCAAATTAGCGCGATGAAATGGTGACTCACCTAAATCTTTGCTATTAGTGACCAAAGCGCGCCATAAGATAGGTTGCCATGGATGAGACTCACAAATGCTTAAATCATTAGTATCAGGAAGGTCATTATGGCCCGCTTCCCAATGGATGATCCAATCGGGACGGTAAACCAAATACTGGTCATAAACATCCGCAATTTTACCAGCCAATTGGTAGAACTTTAAAGGCGGTGAATTCTTTAAATACTGATCAATAGACACAAATTCGGGTTGCTGCAGCATAGTAGGCAATATCGACATTAACTTCCATGTCATATTGGGTTTGGTGAATGCAGATTGTTCAGGTAAATTTTGAATATGTTGTTGGTACAACTGCCATATAAAACTTGACGGTAACGGAAAGTCAATATTCGCAGCAATGCCCAGTTTTTCAGCTATTTGGATTTTTAACCACTGCGACATGCCTGGACTTTGTACCAATATTTGATCTGAATCAAATACCGACGTTCCCTGCCCAGCGGTGTCTTGCAAACACCTGATTAAACTATCCGCTAAGCATTCCATTTTGTTTGACTGAACCAGATACAGCATAAATAAAGTATGTTTCTTGATGCGATGAAGGTAGAGTTTTAGTCTATCAAAGTCTTTAATCCTTAAATTATTTTTTAACAGATATTTACTGAAAAAGTGC
>CAZMDX010000411.1:0-4180 GCA_964564805.1 uncultured Pseudoalteromonas sp.
GGGTTAGTTGGACGCTCTGGTGCTGGAAAATCTACTTTAGTTAATTTATTATTACGCTTTTATGATATTCAAAGTGGCTCAATCAAGATAGATGGTCAGGATATAAGCCAGGTTCAACAAAGTTCGTTGCGCGCGAATATTAGTATGGTGACCCAAGATACTTCATTGTTGCATCGCTCAGTGCGGGATAATATTTTATATGGTCGTTTAGATGCCAGTGAAGAAGATATGTTGCGGGCGGCCCGTCAAGCTGAATCTCATGAGTTTGTGCAAACCTTGTCTGATATGCAGGGCCGAGTAGGTTACGATGCTCATGTGGGTGAGCGTGGGGTGAAACTGTCTGGTGGACAACGTCAGCGTATTGCCATAGCTCGCGTGATGTTAAAAGATGCGCCAATTTTGATTTTAGATGAAGCGACATCAGCGCTAGACTCAGAAGTCGAAGTCGCAATCCAGCTCTGTTTGAACAAGATTATGAAAGACAAAACTGTTCTAGCTATCGCTCATAGGCTGTCAACTATTGCGCAAATGGATAGATTGCTAGTGCTTGACGAAGGCAAGATAGTTGAGTCAGGTACACATGCACAGCTTATACAAAAACGTGGGATCTATGCCAAGCTATGGGATCATCAAACTGGTGGTTTCATTGGTTTAGAATAAAGTATTGTTAACAAAGGGGTATTTTTGAAAGTTGATTTAATAGGTTATTTATCTCGCTATACTTTATTTATTAGTCTTTTGTTGCTTAATTTTGAGAGTGTGGCGGCTCAAATTAAGCCTACACATATGACATTTTCTTATGTTGATCATCCTGTCATCATTCATGAAGTCATCCCTATTGTAGATCGTGCATATTTAGAAATGGGTATTAAGTTAACATTTGAGATGCATCCTTCATCAAGAAACCTTAAAGCTGCTGAGTCGGGAATAGTTGATGGGGATGTTGCTTTCAGCGACTTACTTTTGAAAGGTCACGATACACTTGTAATAATTGAACCCCCATTGGTTACTTCTATTTTTGTTTTGCTGTGCTCACCTGATCTGCGATGTAACCAAGAGGTTCTGTTTGATGACGATAATGTCATTGTTTCGACTGATACGACCCACAAAGGTCTACTCAGCTTTTACCCCCAATCTCTAAGCCGTTCTTTTTATACGATTAATAATTTATCAATTATCCCTAAACTGTTAGCACAACAGCGCTTTCAATATGGGATTTATGTTTTTGGTGGTTCTCAGACTTTGAGCTCTGACATTCAACACCTTAAAGTCGTAGAGTTGTTTAAAACTCAAACTCACCACACGGTTCATCAAAAGTATGCTTTTATGAAAGATGAAATAAGTGCAGCGTTACAACTTTCAATAGATAAGACAAAGAGTTCGCTTGATAATTTTACTCAATAAGGTACCAAGTTTACCGAGAATTGGTGTGTGTTGAATATGCTGGTTCAAGGAGCTTTGATATCAGGTGGTTTGATCATCGCGATAGGGGCGCAAAATACCTTCATTTTAAGACAAGGTTTGTTAGGGCAAAAAGTTTTTTATGCCTGCGCTGTGTGCTTTATTTGTGATGCAGTATTAATCACTCTTGGTATTTTAGGTGTCAGTTCAGTTTTACAACAATTTCCATTTTTCTTGAATGTGTTAGCAATGTTAGGAGCTGTATTCTTGTACTGGTATGGCTGTAACTCTTTTATTAGGGCTTATAAAGGGGATAATCATCTAAATGTTGAGCAGGTAGGCAGTCAAGAGCAATCAATCCCTAAGTTAATGTTAACCACTTTGGCGATAACACTGCTTAATCCCCATGTGTATTTAGACACCTTAGTGATTATTGGTGGTATCGGTGGCACTTTAGGGCGTGAGGAAAAACATTGGTTCTTGCTAGGCTCTGTGCTGGCCTCATTCATTTGGTTTTTTGGCTTAGGTTACGCTTCCAAGAAGCTGATCCCATTTTTTGAAAGCAGCAAAACATGGGTGGTTTTAGATTTTTTGATTGGTGTTGTAATGTGTTGGATTGCCGCAGGGCTGACAAATTTTGTTTACCAGAGTTTATATGTATAAGCCTAACCTAAAAGCTGACATTGTTGACAATTTTGTTGTGCCAGTTTGTTATGAAGAAATTAAAATACTGTATGACGATGAATATCTGTTAGCCGTCAACAAGCCCAGTGGTTTATTAAGTTTATCAGGTAAAAATCCACTGAATAAAGACTCTGTTCATTATCGGTTAGTTCAGCAGTATCCCGATATAAGATTGGCGCATCGTTTAGATTTTGGTACCTCAGGAATAATGTTATTGGCTAAAAACAGAGCGATGAACGCAAATTTGACCAAGCAGTTTCAGGCTCGAAGTGTGATTAAACGTTATGTGAGTATTTTAGCGGGTGAGGTAAATAATAGTGAAGGTCTGATAGACTTACCCATAGCCAAAGATAGTTTACTTTTTCCACGGCTTAAGATTTGCCATCAAGATGGCAAATCTGCTAAGAGTCACTTTAAAGTTTTGGAAAGGTTAAATGGGCCAGCCCGAACCAGGGTGATTTTCATGCCCTTTACAGGTAGAACACACCAGTTACGGATCCACAGTCAGGCCATTGGCCATCCTATTTTAGGGTGTGATTTGTATGGCACAGAAACCACTCAAGGCATGTCAATCAGGCTCTTATTACATGCCCTTGATATCACATTCGATCACCCGCAATCACAAACAAGAATGACGTTAACTAGCCCCTGTCCTTTTTAAGCTGTTTACATGTTAAGTATTGCAGCTAAGAGCCCAATTAAACCACCAAACACGCCACCCCAAACAACTAACCAACCTAAATGTTCTCTTATCATATTCTGAATAATATCTTTAACCATTTTGGGTGTAAGCTCGTCTAGACGCTGTTCAACAATTTGATTTATTTTTTTGTGTAGTTCTTGTTGCATATCCGGCTGTGTTAATTCATCTTGCAAAAGTAATGTAAATTTTGGATCCTGAGTAATATTTTCTAACGCTGCCCCCATTTTATCTACAAAAGGCTGTCGCATCGGCTCCAAAGCTTCAACGCCACCGAACATGCCCAGCATTTGTCCAAATGAAGAGTCTTTAATAACCTCAACCAATGAATCAAATGTTGGCGCTAAGTCTACCTTGTTGATAATTGGAGCAAAATCTATATGTATGGGTTGATTGTTGTCTGCCAGAAAACGTTGAATATTGTCTTCGCTAAAAAACTGTTCCATAACTAACGTACGAATACCGCTTTTAAAATCTTCAAAGCGTTCTGGTATGACACCAGAACCGTATAAACCAGGCACCTTTTCAAATAACATGTGCACGGCTATCCAATTGGTTAGCGCACCTGATACTGCGAACAGACCAACAGTTTTGAGGATGACGTTGTCTAGGATAAAACCAAGCAATACTATGGCAAGGGCTAATCCATTGGTGATAATACTTTTGTTCAAAGAAATGACTCCAAGACGGTTAAATTAGGTAGGGTTTGTTTCAGTAAAATGCATACTGTCGACATAAGAAAACTATAATACCGACCTTTATGTCGCTTATAAACCATATAATTTAAACATAGTTCGTTCATTTACCACATAAAAATATATTTCAGCGATTACTTCATCTATTGAGTTGACCACGTTGGTGTAATCGTATCAAAATATTAATGTCATGGTCACCAAATGCACATTTGGCCGCTCTTTTTTATAAAACAGTCCATGTGTCGCGTGTGCCGATTGTCAAAGATAACAGATAAAACGACTCATTTTATTCATTACCACAATTAGTGAAAACGCGAACAAAATTAAATCACGCATAAAAGCTATTTACCAAGCTAGATGCACGATTTTTAGATTAGTCTGATAACGTCATTTCTGAATATCCGTAAACTTATGTAAAACGATGTATTGCTCAGCTTAATATAAACGCTACCGAGGTGTTTAAATATATTTGGGGAAACAAATATTGAAGTATAAAAATAAAAGATTAAACCAATAACCAATGTTAAGAGTGTTATAAAAAAATATTCAGTGGTTAAAAATTATAGGCGAATTCAAAAAATAACAGAGTAAAACAATGATTAGTAATCGTTGTTTGTTATTAGTAACACGCGTTGTACACAAATCTAAGTTGTTCAAAATCCGACCATGTGTATGTTTATGATACAACGAAATTAAGAAC
>CAZMDX010000412.1:0-1690 GCA_964564805.1 uncultured Pseudoalteromonas sp.
GTGCAAAAAACAAGTACAAGTTAATTGTTTAATACACTTAATAAAACACACCCATTTATGGGTCTTGTTAAAGAACTCACATTAAACATCGACATCACTAAGTTTTATGGTTTTAACGCCACATCCCTTCACAACAATATTAGTGATCGAGTCGACAATAGCCTCAAAACTCTCTTCATCCATTTTTTTCATATTCATAGCAGCCAGAACCTGAACATTAAAGTCTGCATAATGCTGAGTGGCTCCCCATATTAAAAATAATAAATGGTAAGGATTAATATCATCTATCAGCTCTTGCTTGACCCAATATTGAATAACGTCGACCTTGGCTTGCACCCATATTTTAAAGTCTGAGGATAAATAATTATTTAGAAAGGGTGCACCATGAATGACCTCGCTAGCAAAAATACGTGATGCGTCTGGATCGTCACGAGAGTGCATCACTTTTGAACGAATATAAGCAGTCAACGCTGTTTTGGGATCATCATCCATATTTAGTGAGTCAAATTTAGAATTCCACATACTCAGAATATTACTGAGTAACTCTTGATACAACTCCATCTTAGTAGCAAAGTAGTAATGTATATTGGCCCTAGGAATGTTTGCTCTTTCGGCTATACGCTTGATTGACGCACCTTTAAAACCAAAGGTAACAAATTCTTTTTTTGCGGCGTTGAGGATGAGTGCTTTATTCTTTTTACGAATATCACCCACCTCAGTTTTTTCAGTTACCATAAAAATATTTGGCTTTCTTGTGTTGTATAGCATGAGTCTTTTTTAATTGGCTAAACTTTTCTTTAACTCACTTCGCATTTTATGCAATAAAGGTTCGGTATAGCCACTAGGCTGTGACTTACCTTTAAAAATGAGGTCAACGGCAGCTTGAAAAGCTATACTGTCATCAAAATTTGGCGCCATGGCAATATAAGATCGATCTTGTTCATTTTGAGTATCCACCACAGCCGCCATACGCTTAAGTGTTTGCATAACTTGGTCAGTACTCAATAAACCATGATGTAACCAATTACAGATGTGTTGACTTGATATACGTAAAGTCGCTCTGTCTTCCATACGCCCAACATTATTAATATCAGGTACTTTTGAACACCCTACACCTTGATTAACCCATCGCACAACATACCCTAATAACCCTTGAACATTATTATCCAATTCATCTTGGCACTCTTGCTCAGACAAATCAGCAATATGCTTAATTATCGGAATACTTAATAGTGTATTAAGTTGAGCTCTATCTTGACTCAAGCTATCTTGTTGCGAATCAGCCTCGGTTAACATTTGTCGTTGAATCTGTGAAACGTTAACTTGATGGTAATGCATCACATGTAATGTGGCTGCTGTTGGTGAAGGTACCCATGCACATGAAGCCCCTGATTTTGGATGACCTATCTTGATCTGTAGCATTGCAGACATTTCATCAGGCGTAGCCCACATACCTTTGCCTATTTGTGCTTTACCTATAAAACCTGTCTGAAGACCAATCATCACGTTTCTGTTTTCATAGGATGAAATCCATTTTTCATTTTTCATCAATTCTTTACGAACCATCGCCCCAGCTAACATGCTGGTATGAATTTCATCGCCCGTTCTATCTAAAAATCCAGTATTAATGAAAGCTACACGGGTGCTTGCTGCTCGAATACATTCTTTTAAGTTGACTGAAGTTCTGCGT
>CAZMDX010000413.1:0-12129 GCA_964564805.1 uncultured Pseudoalteromonas sp.
CTATATTTTTAATAAGTAATCAAGTTTGATGAAGATAAAAAAGTACCTTGTTCTATCAGGACAAGTACGGCTTTATATAACTGCGTGTCGTTGTTACGAAATTATCAGTCCGGATTGAAACATTCATTTACTGATAGCTTAAACTTACTATTAACTCGAACATACACGATAACGTTCAAAATTCTGCTCATCATTGTTTTACCAACTTTGGTGATGAAAAGTATGAGTGGATTATAATACTAGCGGCATTTTTTCTATGCAGCGGAATGCACATGCTTTGATAATATTTCAGCTACTGGGGAACTCTTATCTCATTTTTATGATTGACTGCTGTCTTGTGACAAGACATTGCAAGAAATGATAGGTTTGAATGCTTAATTGCCACACAGTTAATTATTGAGTCCTCATTAATTGAAAAATTGTGAGTCAAAAAAGAAGATTGATTTTCCCGTGATATTACCCTTGAAATCGACATCCACAACTTTAGTTATCACGCGAGAGTTCATCAGTTTTAGGGCGTAACATTGTCAATAACTCTCTTCGAACGTAAAAACTTATATTGCTCGGGTATAATAGACTCACTATAAAACTTCATTCTAGTTATTGTTTATTAGTGTATTTTAAGGCTGTATTTGTTCTAAAAAAAGAACACGTCGAAGCTTCTTTATCTGTTGAGTGCGGTCATTTTTAGGTGTTGTAATAACAAACCTGTTTGGTGTTACAGCACTTAAAGGATTTATTAAATACAATTGAGTTTAGAGCAACGAATAGTCACGATAGAAGCGCATTAGCCTCAGTGGTTTTGTCTAACTATTGCGACTATTGACAGGTTTTGTGAATTAGTTACCGTTTTATTATCTGCATGACTTTTTGTTTACTTGCGTTACTTTCAAATCTTATCTGCCCCTTAAAACAATAAGACACATCAGGTTTGGTGAAACGATTTTGCCAAATGTGCCAAATGTGCCAAATATGGCGAATTAGCTCATTTGTTTTGTGTTCACTATTATAAGGTTCAACCAACATGAGACCTCTCTCACAATGAGTTATAAATCGTTAATGAACATAGTTAAAAAAAAAGGCTTGATAAACAAAACAACAATATAGGTATTCCTCAAGATATTGAGAATTATTTAGGATTATATTGAGTTACATAAATTAAAAGTAAATGGTTAAGTAGCTAATTAGTTATATTTATTGATAAAATTAAATATGACTTTTTATATCAAATTTAATGTTGGAAAAAGTTTCCACAATCGTGACCGGTTAAGTAAAAAAGGATTATTTTCTATATATCTCCTGCTATTTCTTTATATTTTCCTTATTTCTCTCATTCCCCACTAAGTTTCCCCTTATTGATTGTTTTATGTTTATATCAGCCATCTTGATGGTTGAGCCTTTTATTTTTGATTATAATCATACCTATAAAAATAATTAGTTCGGAAATTTAATTCTATGCTGTCCATCTCTTCTAGTTTTTCTCTAGCTCGTTTGGAGCGAAAAATGCGCTGCGCCGACAGTTATGCTGATTGGAAAGTGTCTGCCCTTGAGCATGACACCATATCTGGTTTTGAAGCATGGAAAGTCAAAGATGAATCAAAAAGTTATGATTATATCAATATTCGCTCCAGAATAGACGCGCTTAAACAATTCAGACTTCAAGATGATGACATTGGATTATTATTTGCGTTGAATGAGGGGATCCATGGAAATCAGGGAGGAATGGGAAAATCTGATCTTTATAAAAAAGCTAAGTTTGGCACAAAAAGTCTTATTGAAGAATATGTTGACGAAATAGTGGGTGCACTTGAACATATATCCAATATTCCAGAATCTAGTGAAGTCACCAGTGAAGACAAGTTAGATTTTTTTGAACGTGCTAGCCATTGCTTTGGGCGTTCAGCTCTGATGTTGAGTGGTGCCGGATCACTTGGTCATTTTCATCGTGGTGTGATTAAAACCTTATTTGAACATAACGTTTTACCCACTGTTATTTCTGGTTCAAGTGCGGGCTCCATTTCAGCGGCCATACTTGGAACTTATTCTAACGATGAATTACCATCGGTATTGCAAGGTGATAATGTGCTTGATCCCCTGCAGGCTGAGATTGATAACCGTCCTAAAAGTCTTATCCGTAAACAATCTGATCCAGCATCATTGAAAATAATGCTGGAGGCTATCATCCCTGATATCACCTTCCAAGAAGCCTATGAAAAAACAGGGCGAATGATTAGCATCACTATTGCACCTTATGAAGAGCACCAGTCATCAAGATTAATGAATGCAATTACTTCACCTAATGTTTATGTACGTTCGGCAGTCATGGCATCTTGTGCTGTACCAGGTGTTTACCCGCCCGTCATGCTTATGGCGAAAAATGTATACGGTGAAGCTCAGCCACATTTACCTGATCGACGTTGGGTTGATGGAGCAGTTACGGATGATTTACCCGCTAAAAGACTCGCCAGGCTCTATGGGGTTAATCATTACATTGTCAGTCAAGCAAATCCTTTAGCGCTGGCTATAATGAAGGGCGAGCAGTATTTACCTGTGTCTTCAGGTGCAAAAAAAGTCTTTCGATTATCGACACATGAAATTCTGAAAAGTGGTGAGAAATTTAGCCGCCGCTATCTCCGTAAAATTCCTGATGTGGGTAAAACTATGAGTTTGTTCTATTCGGTTATGGCTCAAGATTACAAAGGCGATGTGAATATTGTACCAAATTTTAATTTCGTCGATCCACAAAAACTGCTGGGTCAGCTCACCTCTAATGAAATCCAAGAACTAGTCATTGAGGGTGAACGTTCAACTTGGCCACAATTAGAGCAAATTAAAATTTGCTCTAAAATAGGTCACAAATTAGAAGAAATACTTGACCATCATACGGATCATAATGTTAAACGTTTTTATAAAAAGCGCCGCTGAGCACAAATGGATGCTTAAGTCAGTTTGGAATATATGGTTGGTAAGCGTAAAGTCGATACCGCGGCTCAGAAAGTCCGAAGCACAGTCTATAAGTAGTGTAAGGATAAGAATAACCAGTTGAATAAAAGTTACTTTTGACTTTTTTAACTCAAAGTTGAATTGATTTACGGAGCACTTTCGTGCATTTTTTTTCGTTGAGAGTGCTGATACATATGAGGTTTAAAAAGTGGACAATGCATTTTTGGGTTTACTCATTGCATTATTATCTTCATAGACACATTTTAATCCGTGTCACATATTTTGAGTTGTCAGTCTGATACCTCAAATTGAAAAAAATGTTCATTGTTTGTGATGGTGTTAATTTGGGTCTTATTTAAATAGACAGGGTGCAACGTTAAGTCGTGTAGTACTTCTTATTTTATAATGTGTAATGTAAAAATCGACCTGGGATAAATCTATGACAACAAAAATCATTCAAAATATTAAAAATTTTAGAACCAAAAGTGTTGCCCTAATTATTTTACTAGTTTCCAGTTTTTTTACATTCGCTGATGACTATGATTTTACCGCTGCCAAAAGTATTTTAGGTGCATATGTAGAATCTAATAAGATTGCTGGAGGTGTCATTCTTGTCATCAAAGATGGTGAGGAACTTCTGCATGTAGCTGCTGGCAAGCAAGATATTGAAGCGAATAAAGATATGAAAATTGATAGTCTTTTTCGCATTGCTTCTCAAACAAAAGCGCTAACATCTGTAAGTGTCATGATCCTACAAGAACGCGGACTTATCAATTTTACAGATCCTGTTTCTAAATATATTCCTTCATTCAAAAAGACGGACGTTTTAGTGGTTAATCCAGACAAGTCTCACACTGTAATCCCTGCGATTCGCGAGATCACAGTACATGATCTTCTGACACATTCTGCTGGCATAAGTTACGGATGGGGCGTTAATGAAGGCGAGTGGAAAAAGTTAGGACTGCATGGTTGGTATTTTGCTGATAAAAACCAAACCATGAAGCAAGCCTTAGCGCCGATCACAACATTGCCTCAACAAGCTCAACCTGGCTCAGAGTTTGTTTATGGTCACAGCACAGACTTACTTGGGGTCATAATTGAGTCTTTGTCTGGAAAAAGTTTGAAAGATTTCTTTGAAACAGAAATTACTGGACCTTTGGATATGATGGATACACATTTTTATGTTCCTCATAGTAAATTAAATCGCCTAACTACGGTTTATAACGCCACAGATAGTGATGTAATTAGGGCAAGTGATACCAGTACTACAGATAATTTAATGGTTAGCCAAGGCCATTATGCTGATGGTCCTATGAAAGCGTACTCTGGCGGTGCGGGGTTAGTTTCAACTTCCAGTGACTATTCAAAATTACTATTGATGTTACTCAATCAAGGCACATTAAACGGAACCAAAATACTTTCGCCCTCATCTGTAATTAAAATGATAAGCAATCAAATACCTTACATTGATATGGATTGGAACGATGGATTTGGTTATGGTTTTGCGCTGGAACTGGGCAAAGAAGGGGGGCTAAAGGGTAAAACACTGCAGTATGAGTGGGGTGGCGCATACCATTCAAATTATTATGTTCGACCAGAAGAAGGTGTAATAGTGGTTTATCTTACCCAATTAAGACCATCAAATGAGCTTAAAGATTGGGACGAAATAAGTGCTGTTATTAAGATCGCTCTAGGCATAAAACCTTAAATGTAGACTACTGCAGAAGCACATGAGGCATCTGCCCCAGTAAGGGCACAAATTATAATTAGTTGACGTTTCAATCACTAAGCCCATTTTGGCGTTGATTAATTGGTAACCCTTATTAGTATACTCAACGTTTAGCTATTAATTTTTGTTGAGAAGGTAGGGCCAACCATCAAAGGCTTCATTTCAATCGAAGCATTCAAAACATACCGTATCTTATGTTGTCAAACGACGAACCGTTTTGAACAAACTCTACCTTTATTTATCTTCAATCTACTTAATAATTTTTGCTAATGTCTGCTCTTGATAGACTTTACCCTTAACGTGAATATCACTCAGATTCAAGCCATCTACTGGAAGATATAGATGATGTATTGAGTTCTTCCTGTCATATCTAATCCCGAACGGTTCCGATACTAATAAAACAAAAATGTTAGGGTAACCACCTATAAATGAACACAAATAAGTGCCTTTGAATGTCTGAAATTGTATTATTAAAAACAGGTATAGAACTACCTATGAACGGAGAAATGGTGTACTTCAATTATTTCTGGTTACGTGATAATTGTGCCACCTCGTGGGATGGAAGTACTCAGGAACGTACCTTTGATATTCTTGATGAATCTGATGATCTACATACCACGAGCGCCTGTTTAAAAGAGGACACATTGGATGTTATTTGGAGTGATGGCTTTAAAAGTCAATACGATTTGAATTGGCTTGAACGTTGGCACAAGGGAGATAATCACGGAGATTTAGCCGTTCGTACTCGCAAAACTTGGTATGGCGATCATTATCCGGACATGGCACGTTTTGTCTATCATGACGTGATGGATAACCCTGCCAGTGTGGCTGACTGGGCAGAAGCGATGCTGGACGAGGGTGTTGCCTTAATTCAGGACATGCCAAATTCAGACGAAGGACTAAAAGTATTATGCGAACTTTTTGGAACTGTGCGTCCATCTTTTTCTGGTTATACCTTTGATGTAAAATCTAAAGCAAACCCTGAGAACCTTGCTTACACTAGCAAAGCACTTGAGTTGCACACTGATCTGCCTGCAGAAGAGCTAGCACCTGGTATTCAGTTCTTGCATTGTCGAGTCAACGATGCACAAGGTGGTAATAGTTTGTTTGTCGATGCGACCGCGGTGGCTAATGTGTTGAAACAAACATATCCTGCGTATTTCAAAATACTCACCGAATACGAAGTGCCTTATCGTTATACTACTGATTATCAGGATGTGCGCACTAAGCAATTAATCATTGAGCTAGATCCTAATAATGGCGAAGTTAGCGGTATTAATTTCAGTCAACATTTGGCCGATGTATTTGATTTTTCTCAGCGTGAAATGGATATATTTTATCCTGCCTTTCGCAAGTTTGGGCAGATGTTGCAGGACGCTAAATACATGATGACTTTTCGTCTCAATGCCGGGGAGTGTATTGTGTTCGACAACCACCGTATTGCCCATGGCCGAGCTTCTTTTATCAAGGGCAGTGGTGCTAGGCATTTGCGAGGTTGTTACGTTGACCGAGGCGATCTTCGCAGCGTTTATCGTGTTCTTCGAGGTAGAAATCCAAAAGCAGTGGCTGCGCTGCAGACATCTCAAAAGATGCAACCGGTCGAAACCTTTTGAAGATAAGAGAAATACAAACAGAACAAGAATTACGAATCGATCTAGCAGCCGTTTTCCGACTTATTTTTGAAATGGATATGCACGAATCTGTCGCTAACCACTTGAGCGCAACATTATCTCAAGACGGTAAGCAGTTTCTTATGAATCGTCGTTGGACGCACTTTGCAAATGTTACTGCAAGCAGTCTACAATTGCTTGATAGTGAAGACGAAAGCATCATGCAGACCGATGAAGCACCTGATGCCTCTGCTTGGAGTATTCATAGTAATGTACATAAGTCATTACCAGAAGCTCGCGTTATTTTGCACGTGCATTCGACTTATGCGACTGTACTTTCAACACTCAAAGATCCTCGTGTATTACCCATCGATAATAATACCGCACGTTTCTATGAACGTATTGCTTATGATAGAAATTTTGGGGGTATAGCCTCTAATAATGAAGAAGGCAAACGTATCACGGATACCTTTGCGGGTAAAAAAGCACTGATGATGGGCAATCATGGCATAACCGTTGTAGGAGAAACAATTGCTGAAGCCTTTGAGGATTTATATTATCTGGAAAAAGCTTGTAAGACTATGGTGTTGGCTTATTCAACGGGCCAGCATTTAAATGTTTTACCTCACACTATAGCTTTGGAAACGGCAGAAAGTTGGGATGATTTTCGTGGCCAATCTAATGCACACTTTGAGCAATTAAAATGTATGCTCGATAAAAAAGGCAGCACCTATAAAGAGTAATATTAATATTGCTTGCTGCTAAGGGAGTGGAGTGTTTTTGAGTGTCTTTGAGTGTTTGACAAGCCTTCGAGTAACTCTATTTCCTTATCTTGCGGTGGTCTGATAGATGTAAGCACTGATCTGGAGTCGAATTATGAATGTTTCGTAAGTAAGCCATGTGTTTCGTGGGAGGATGCAACTTGCATCATCGTTAGCATGAATAGCTCGCTCATGCAGTGAACTTACCAAAGCACGCTATGTGTGTGGCAAGTTATTCGCTAGCGCATTTTCAGTTACCACAAGCGCTTTTTCAAACGTCTATTTTAAATTATAGTTCAAGGTCAGTAGATAAATATCCAAGCAGCTTCAAAAACATATTCTGTGAAGTTCTATTGTACAAACTCGAGAATATCTTGAATATGATGCAAAAGACAAAAAGCAAAACAATAATTTTTCACAGTATCCGATTTTATGTTAATTATCTGTTACAGGTTCATCCCAAGAAAGATGGTGTTCAGCCAACACGACCAAATTTTCACTATTAATTAAGTGATGTGTGGCGGCATATCCGAGAATGTTTTCGACTGTTTCATTCGGTCGGTCTGAAAGAATAGCAGTTTCATCTGACGAAAAATTACACAACCCACGGGCTACTTCTTCGCCCTTCTCATCATAGACGTGAAGAACGTCTGCACGTTCGAAAGTACCATGTATTGACACAACATCGTGGCATGAAAATCCATCATCACCTCCATATAATGAATCAGCTATATCCTGCTTTATCACTAAGCTACCTGCCATTTGTAAACGATCAGTCAGCCAGACATTCCATGCCGATGAAGGCGAGGAGTGCGCTATACATTTGGTATGTTTGCGTTCGCCGCGCAGCACTGCAGAAACGGGGGCTTCCATCGTTCCTCTGGTGATAAATGTCGTACAACCTGCATTTTGTGCCATATTTGCTGCTTGTAATTTAGTTAGCATACCTCCGGTGCCCAAAGAACTGGTCCCGCTTGCCGCTTCCATATAACTACTCACATCCTCAATAGATCCTATGAATACCGCCCCTTCTTCTGAAGGGTCCCGGTCATAAACACCATCGATACAAGTTAATATAAACAGATATTCAGCCCCAATCATTTGAGCAACTTTTGCTGCAAGTCGATCGTTGTCGCCGACACGGATTTCTTCTGTGGTGACGGTATCGTTTTCATTTACGATAGGCATGACGCCTTGTTTTATCAAGCGATGAACCGTATTTTTAACATTGAGGAATCGTCGTCTATTTTCGAGATCATCTAGCGTGACTAATACCTGAGCAATATCAAAACCATACTCAAGCGCAATTTGCTTGTAAGCATGCATTAATATCGGTTGCCCACAAGCTGCCGCAGCTTGTTTGTCCTGAACACTTGCGTTTTCGATAGTGCAACCAACAGTATTGAGACCTAATGCTACAGATCCGGACGATGTAAGCACAACTTCATAGCCTTGGTCGCGCAGCAAAGAAATATCATTAAGCAAGCCGTGCATAAAAGCAAAACTAGGTGTTAAATTTTTAACGTTCGCTAACAGGCTTGAGCCAACTTTTATGACTATTCGTGGATTTTTTCGCGGAAATGTTTCATTTTTTTGTAGTTCAGATGTGGGCAAAATTACTCCGTACTTTGATTAATTAAATAAATTAAGTGGATTGAACTAATCACAATTTTGGTTGAAAAACGTTCAGATTTTTATGCAATGTGCTCTGACACAATATTAATAAACGTTTGTACTCTAGTGGTATAGCTAATTTAATTGCTTTAGTCACTTAAGAATGAATAAGAAGCCTGAAATTTTATTATTCATTCATTGTCCTTCTAATTTTCATTAATCGTTTACTGGTTTTGTACACTATCAATCATTTAATCAAGCACTGAGGACAGATTTTGTTGTTTTCTAAAATGCTGGATAAGCAGTTGGGTAAATAGTTGGATAAGTAATCGGGTCAATGTTTGTTGAGCAGGAGAGTCGTGTAAGATCTAGGTTTCATTTTAAGTAATGTTAGAAGTCCTAGTTTAAGATGGCATTGCATCTAAACATTTGCAATGCCATTTCTGACAAGTAATATTGTTATAAAGATTGCGTAACACTCTAAAGGTAGTACTTTTTTGCCAGTTTAAATAATGATGAAAAGCTTACCTTCACTTTTTCAATTATTTTTAGCTGGGCTGCTTTGCTATAAATTTTAGTGCGATACCGTTATTGCACCAACGTTTACCGGTTGGTCTGGGACCATCATCGAAAACGTGCCCCTGATGTCCACCACAGCGAACACAATGATATTCGGTACGAGGCCAAATCATTTTATAATCTTTTTTGGTCGCTAAATGCCCAGGGATGTGGGTGAAAAAACTTGGCCATCCTGTTCCACTTTCAAATTTCATTGCTGACGTAAATAATGGCAAGTCACAACCTTCGCAGGCATATATGCCTTTATTGTGCTGTTTATTTAAGGCAGAGGAGCCAGGACGTTCTGTTTGCTCATCACGCAAAATTCTAAACGCGCCTGAGCTAAGACGTTGTTGCCATTGTTGAGTACTCAATTCTATAGCCGTTAATACTAAGCTGCCACTGTAGTCCTTAGGGAGTAACTCGCGCCACTCTTGTTCTACTGCGAGCGCAGTTTTGCTTTTTTTAAAAACAGGTTCACCAACAGCTGAAAACATGGTGCTGCTTAATCCAAGGGTGGCGGTCATCGCCATGGCTGACGTAATAAATTTTCTGCGGTTCATAAGGTATCTCTTTTGTATCTCATAAATAACTAGACCGTAAATTGCAGTATTTATTTCTGAATAAAAAATAAAAGTGTAGGTTCAATTTAAGTAAGTCACAATTTAAACAAGTTAACCATATTAATTGAATACGAATCGACTTAGAAACACGTTCATAATTTATTCTTACTTATGAGTTGAGTATTCAGCGTTATTGTTTAGCTTCGGATAAATATGACAATGTTTTAGTAAAAATCCGAATATACTTTAAACTACAAACGAACCCTGTTTTCGTTATTTGTTTATCACTCACGTTAATTAGCAAATTAGCAAATTAGCAAATTAGTCAATATGAAAATTTGTGTCAGTAATAGGTTAGCGTTAACTCTTAAGATTTTTCTGGTTCATAGATTATTACTCGAGTATAACCTTCTACCCACTGATAACGATCGATGTTAAGTGCAAAAATAACCACGCTGGGTTGTGAAAGCAATTGTTCCAATGTTGTATTACGATCAAGTAACAAACGTTGCGCAGCCAGAAATGGCTCACCAGTCAATTCTTGAGCATCGCCAAAACCGCTCATGGCTAAGCCAGCGGTATGATCGTCATTATTTCCCGTACGGTTATCCCAAAGACAGGTGACATTGGGATTAGCACGCATATTTTTAACCTTCTGGGTATCTTCTAAAGATGCAAGATAGATCTCATCCAAGTCCTTCGAAATAGCATAGGCCATTAGATGTAATGCTAGCTCTTTATCACCAAGAGTGGCGAGCACGCATTGAACTTGTTGGTTTAATAGTGAGGCTACGGTATTTTTCATATATGCTGTCCATTTATAAGCCTGACTACTGAAAACAATAGTTAGTCTGTCAATATAGTTTTAGTTAATCACAATAGAGTCTCTGATGACACTAAAGTAGCTAGACAACTTAAAAAGTTCAATTTTGATGTCAGCCAAAATTAACATAGCCATCAGAAAAAACTAAAGGGATTGTGTTGCTAGGCAGCCATGTTGAGCCTAAGCCAACTTAAATTATTATTGTTCTATTGAAGTGCGCACTGCTAAACGGAGTTTTCATATTTGACAGACTAGCATTGGCATATAAACGGTCAAGGTGGGAAATACCTTATCATTGACGTGTTTATTTCGAAAGTGCACACTCGCCATAGCCATCAACATCGCCCCTGTGATTGGCCATCATAACAAAAAATATTATTGGACATCGAATACTCTCTAAAACGTCAATCGTTTACAATATACAATTTTTCGTAAAGTAGCATTTTCTGATATGAAAATAGCAAAGGCACCTGCAAACTGATCTCCAGCCTTTCACTTGCGTAAACGTGTATTAATGATTTGTCGTTATGAAACTAAATCGAAATTCAAAGGGCTTCTATGATTATTACTATGATGGTTATTCTGACATTGGTTCTAGCACCTGCTCTGGCAACTGCTCAAATACAAACCGACATGCATGATAATCAGGTGTATTACCAAGAAGGGGAGGCGACTCGTGATGGTATTGGCAAATTTTATATGGGTCGCGAAATTTCTCACGTCATGGGTCATCTTGGCGCCGGTTGGCTCGAACGTCCCAGACGCGAGCGTGAGGAAAGAACCGATTTATTATTACAAAACTTGTCTTTAAAACCCACCGATCATGTTGCTGATCTGGGGGCTGGTACTGGTTATTTCAGCTTTCCTATAGCTTTGCAGCTAACAGCGGGTAAAGTATTAGCCGTCGACATAGAGCATAAAATGCTCAAACTTATTGAACAGCGAAAATTATTAGAAAAAGTCGAGAATATTGATACTGTACTGGCCAGCGAGCAGTCTCCTAATTTACCTAGTGCCAGTGTCGATGTAGTGTTGTTGGTCGATGCATACCATGAGTTTTCGTTTCCTCGTGAAGTAATGTCTGGAGTAGTTAAAGGATTGAAATCGAGCGGGCGGGTGGTGCTTGTTGAATATCGTGGTGAAGATAACAATGTGCCTATAAAGCAGCTTCATAAAATGACCCAACAACAAGCTAAAAAAGAAATGAGCGCGGTGGGTTTGCAATGGTTGCGCACCGATGACTATTTACCGCAACAGCATGTCATGATATTCACTAAACAGTGAACAAAAATAGAAAATTTCACAACCCGATAGGGTTTAATATGGATACCAGTATAAAACCATCAGCACCATTGACCCAACACCGTCGTGGGACTAGGGCCGGTGAATGTCCTTTGTGCCAGCGAACGACTGCACTCACCTTTCATCATTTGATACCAAAAAAGATGCACAGGCGAAGCTTCTTTAAGAAAACTTACAAGCGCGAACAGCTCGCCATTGGTATCTATATTTGTCGGCAGTGTCACAA